>DATARG010000102.1:0-1784 GCA_036264275.1 Candidatus Udaeobacter sp.
CCGATACTTCAGGTCCGGCCGCGGCGTCTCGTCGTACAAATGAAATAGCCGCTGCAAATTCACCATTCCGGGCACTCGAAAAACCAGCGCTTCATCCAGCTCAAACGTAGTCACCAGCCGCTCGATAATTTCCGGCTGTGCTCCCGCTTCGATCTCCAGCCGCACCGCCCACCCTTTTCGCCGCTGGGCCACCTGTGAGTCGATCGCGTCCATCAAATTTCGCGCTTCTTCTTCCTCCAAATAGAGATTGCTGTTCCGCGTAATACGAAATGCCGCCGATGCCAGAATCTCGTACCCACGATAAAGTTTCAGCGCATATGCCGAAATAATTTCCTGCAGTGGAACATAGTGAATCGCATTTCCTTCCGCTGGCACGCGCAACAATCGTGGCAATGCCCGCGGCACTGTAACCACGCCAAAATACGGTTTCCCGTTTCCACCTCGCCGCCGCCGTAGCAAAAATGAAATGCACAAAGCTTTATTCAGGACATGGGGAAAGGGATGCGATGGATCGACGGTCACCGGCGTCAGCATTGGAGCCACTCTGCGATTGTAAAAATTCTTCGCGAATTGTTCCGCCTTCGCGTCCAAGTCGGAAAAGCGCAACACCCGAATCGATTCCTTCGCTAGCAACGGAAATAGCTCCGAGTTCAAACATCTGTATTGGTCTCGCACCAAAACCTGCATTTCTTGCGAAACTTGCGCCAGTTCTTCTTCCGCCGTCAGTCCATCGGGGCTCCGCTCCGTCGATCCGTGTTCGATCCGTTGCAAGAAACTTGATACCCGAATCTCTACGAACTCATCCAGATTGTTCGCGGTGATTGCCAGGAACTTCACCCGCTCCAGCAGCGGGTTGCTCGCATCGCGTGCTTCGTCCAGAACTCGGCGATTGAAATCCAGCCACTGCACGTGGCGGTTCAGGTAGTACCGGGGATCATCCAATAAAATGCGCGGCATAGGTTTTTGCTTTCCGGAAGTTCAGCGAAACTGCTAGTTTGTAGCAATCTTTGTTACAGCGGGATGAACACCGGCAAATCAGTTCTACCCCCGTTGAAGCCCAGTTTGGAGCCCCGTTGCGCCGTTCTGTTTCGCTGCTTCTCCTGATGTTGTCGCTAGCAATCGCAACCGCTATCGCGGGCGCTACGCTGCTAGGCTTGGATATGCATTTGAACGGCTTCCCCGCGAACCCGGCGCCCAGTCATCAGACGACGGCGGAAAAACTGCAAGCGGAATACGAAGCGCTGTTCCCGGGCGATTCGCAAAAGTCATCGCCTGGCTTTGCCGTGCTGGTCAAAAAAGATGGCGCGGTCGTATTTGAAAAAGGCTTCGGCGTGCGCGATCCCCGCAGCAAAACTCCCATCGACGCACATACAAATTTCCGGCTCGCATCCTTCACAAAACAATTCACTGCAATGGCCATCATGCTGCTCGTGCATGACGGCAAATTGAGCTACGACGAAACGCTCACGAAGATCTTTCCAAATTTTCCCGCCTACGGAAAAAATATCACGGTGCGCAATCTGCTGAATCACACCGGCGGCCTACCCGACTACGAAGACCTGATGGAGGCCACCGAAAAGCAAAAAGGCAAAACCTGGTCCCCTGAAAAACAAATTACCGACACCGAAGTTCTCCAACTACTCGAAAAGGAATCGCGCGGAAAATTCGAGCCCGGCACGCAATGGGAATACAGCAAGTCCGGCTACGTTGTCCTCGGCCTGATGGTAGCCAAACGCTCCGGCAAATCCTTCGGCGAATTCCTGCACGAAAGAATCTTCTCTCCA
>DATARG010000140.1:0-1506 GCA_036264275.1 Candidatus Udaeobacter sp.
CCGCATTCGGCAAAAGCCGGCATTCACAGACCTAGTTGCAGAAGAGTGGAAACTCTTTCTCGGATGCGTCAGATGGCTTCGGCTTGAACCACCTTGAGCCGCCGAAGTTCACGGTTCGTTTCTTGAAGTAATTTGCGCAACTTCACACGCGCCTTGTGGAGCTGCGACTTCGAATTTCCGATCGTGCAGCCCAGCAACTTCGCGATTTCATTGTGTTCATATCCCTCGACGTCGTGGAGCACGAAGGCTTGCCGATAGCCCGCTGGCAACAGCGCCAACGCGCGCGTCAGGTTCATGCGATCGATCGCGCCGGTGAGAGCAAGATCAGGGGCGCCGTATTCTCTCGGTGATTCGTTGGACTCGTCTTCTCGCGTGTCGTCCTCCAGAGGCATCACGTTTACGGTCTTTTTCCGCAGGCGCATGAGCACCGTGTTCACCGCGATCCGATGCATCCAGGTTGAGAAGGCGGATTCCCCGCGGAATGTATGGATCTTCCGGTATACCTGCAGGAACGCGTCCTGTGTCAGGTCTTCGGCGTCGGCCGTGTTTCCAACCATTCGCAGGCACAGCGCGTACACGCGCTGCTTATGCTGGATAAACAAAGCCTCGAACGCCCATTCCTCTCCTCTTTGCGCGCTTGCCACCAGGTCGGCCCTGCCTGGGGCGATCTGTTCCGGCCGATCATCAACCTTCAAGGATCTGTCCTCTCTTCCCGGCAAATTTTTGTCAGTATGACAAGCCGTGAAAAACGTGGCCGAAGTGCGGCGACGCACTGGCAATTCCCACCGAACCATTTGCCGCCTTCCGGAACTCGAGCGCAAAGCATTGCAGGCTTTCATGAATTTAATTTCCGAATCTGTTCCGCAATGAACGGTGAAGCACTCGTGAATTCGACTTTGCGCTTTTTCAATTTCCGGATCGTGGCAATGCCTTCGCGATCGACAAACGAAACATTCTCCAAATCGACGCTCAACTTCAGACCTTCCTCCAGGTACGCCTTGCAAGTCTTTAGCAGCAGTTCTACTCCCTCACCGCTGATCTGACCGTCGATTCGGATCTTCAGCGTTCCGTACATGCGTTCAATCGTGGAGATTTTCAGCATCGCAACTCCCGCACGGAGAAAAGCAAGCGTTGTGCCAAACGGAATGGAAATTGAGGAATTTGCTAAGTTGCTGAAACACAAGTTAATTGCGGAAATATCGACTTGGAAGGCGCGACGAGGGGCCACCATATTTGGTGGTTGACTCAGAATTGCGGGTGGGAACTACGATTCACGGTAGGCGGTGCGCTTCAGTCCCAGCTTTTGTATTCGGTGGCGCAGCGTGTTGGGATGCAATCCCAATATTTTTGCCGCGCCGCGTGGTCCTTCAACCACACCCTGGGTTTGGTTCAGTATCGCGACAATGTGGTTGCGTTCGATCTCTTCGAGTGTGGAAGGGGTTAGCTCCAAGGGCGAAAGCGGCCCACTGGCACCTACAATTCGTTCGCCTACGACGTCTTGGGAGT
>DATARG010000018.1:0-5180 GCA_036264275.1 Candidatus Udaeobacter sp.
TGCGGGTAAAACGGCCAGTACACAAATAACCCTCGACCCACCAAATACTCGAGGGGAACCGGTCCCCAGTAGCGACTGTCGAAGCTGTTGTAACTGTTATCGCCCATCGCGAAATAACCCTCGCGCGGCACCTTGTAAGTCTGATCAGGTTTCGATAAATACTCGTGCCCGGGCGCATAACCGCGGTACGGCGGTCGCATCGACATTACACGTCCAAAGCCGTAGCCCTCGGCCTTCTTACCGTTGATGTAAAGAAATGGCGAATCGATCCGCAACTGGTCGCCAGGCAGACCCGCTAATCGCTTAATATAAAAAGGCGGACCGGAGACCGGATCCGGGCGAATCGCCGGTATATCATTTGTTCTGAAGACAAAAACGTCTCCGTTATGCGGCTTAACAAAGTTGTAGCTGCATTTATCGACAAATACCTGGTCGCCCGTGTCGATGGTACCTCGCGCAACAACTTCTCCGCGACGGAATAGCCGACCAGGAAAGACATTAAAATCCTGACGGAGCGTGTCGGGAGGGGCGTAAACGAGAAAACTTTGACGCTCACACACCAATCGCGAGAAGGTAAAAAAGAAGGCTACTTTCTTCGGTACGATCTCGAAAAGCTGGTCGTCCTCCCGCGAAACCACGTCGATGTAATTGCGACCCTTAACCACAAATTCGACAATCTGTCGCAGAAGGTTTGGCGGCGGTTCGTTACTCGGATGACCAATAATTCCGTTTAACGTCGGTTGCATCGAGCCGGTGGGAATTTTGAACGGCTGCAGAAAATAAGAACGAATGCCGACCGCGATGACGATTGCGACCAGAATGACTTCACAGTTTTCTCGCCAATGCGATTCCCACGTCACTGGCGTTAGTTTGTGCAGCGTCTTATCGAGTATCTCCGCTGAGCTCTGGATCCTTTGTCGATCTCTCGAGCGCAAAGCTTCGCGAAGCGTCTGCATTTCAGTGACGATCTGCGCACGGTCGGCCTCATTGAGCCTATCGTGCTTGTAACGAAGATACTTTCGGGCGTGCCGCAGCAGCAGCCGGCTGTGTTTAATGTGGCGAGGCGTAAACATGAATTGAATCGACTACCGTTCTGCCATTCCGAGGGAAGTCGAGCAATCTCTTGCTAATTCTGGAGCAGAATCCAGAGATGTCTCCACTTCGGTCGACATGACAATAGGTTCATTGCGCTTTCAGCACCTCAATGAAAGCCTCCTGAGGAATGTTGATTTTCCCGATGCTTTTCATTCGTTTTTTTCCTTCCTTTTGTTTCTCCAGTAATTTCCGCTTGCGCGTGATGTCCCCTCCATAGCATTTCGCGGTGACATTTTTTCGTAACGCGGAAACACTTTCGCGCGCAATAATTTTCCCGCCGATCGCCGCTTGGATCGCCACCTGATACAGTTGCCGCGGGATGACCTCCTTCAGTTTCGCCGCCAGTTGGCGTCCGCGCGACTCGGCACGATCTTTATGTACAATTGTCGAAAACGCATCGACCGGCTCACCGTTGACGAGCAGATCCAGCTTTACCAATTTCGCGGCCCGGTAGCCGGCATGCTCGTAATCCATCGAACCGTAGCCACGCGTTATGCTTTTAATCTTATCGTTGAAATCGACCAGGATTTCGTTCAGTGGCAATTCGCAATGCAACATTACTCGACGCGTGTCGAGCGATTCGGTGCGTTCCATCTGGCCGCGCTTCTCCAGGATCAATTGCAGAATGTCACCAATGTTTTCATTCGGACAAAGCACGTACGCCTTTACGATCGGCTCCCGAATCTCCTGGATCATGCTCAGGTCGGGCAGGTGAGCTGGATTATCGATCAACAGTTTTTCTGCGCGTGTCGTCAGCACCTCATAGACCACGCTTGGACTGGTCGCGATGATGTCCATGTTGTACTCGCGTCGCAGCCGTTCCTGGATAATTTCCATGTGGAGCAATCCGAGAAAACCGCAACGAAATCCGAAGCCCAAGGCGACTGAGCTTTCCGGTTGATACACAAAAGCGGCGTCATTCAGTCGCAGTTTGCCGATTGCGGTCTTCAAATGTTCAAAGTCCCCCGTGTTAATCGGATAAATGCCGCTGAACACCATTGGATGAATTTCCTGAAAACCGGGAAGCGCCTCGCGCGCTGGGTGGCGTTGGTCGGTGATGGTGTCGCCGATCTTAATGTCTGCCGTCGTCTTGATGTTTGCGATGAAGTACCCGACGTCACCAGGATTTAACTTTTCCTGCGGAAGCATTTTCGGCGTAAATACGCCCACCTCCTTGATCTCGTACCGCGAGTTGTTGTTCATCAACATGATCGCGTGATTCGCTTCCATCGTTCCCGAAACGACACGCACGTACCCAACGACACCGCGGTAAACGTCAAACACCGAATCAAACACCAGCGCGCGTAGCGTCTTATCCGCCGGCGGTTCCGGCGCCGGAACCCGTGTGACGATGGCCTCGAGAATTTCCTCGATACCAATTCCCATTTTCGCGCTGGCTTCGATCGCTTCCTCCGCTGGGATTGCCAAGATTTCTTCCAACTGGCGCTTGACCGCGGCAACGTCAGCATTTGGCAGGTCGATCTTGTTGATGATCGGAACAATGGTGAGACCCTGTTTGTGGGCGAGATGAACGTTCGCCACCGTTTGCGCTTCCACGCCCTGCGCCGCGTCCACGACTAACGCCGCGCCCTCACAAGCGGCCAGGCTGCGCGAAACTTCATAGGCGAAATCGACGTGCCCGGGTGTATCGAGCAGGTTTAGTCGATAAGTCTCGCCTGATTTACTCGTGTAACGCATGGCGACCGGATGCGCCTTAATTGTGATCCCCCGCTCCCGTTCCAAGTCCATGGAATCAAGAAGCTGGTCCTGCCTCTCACGCTCCTGAATCGTTCCCGTGCGCTCCAGCAATCGATCCGACAATGTCGTCTTGCCGTGATCGATGTGCGCGATGATGCAAAAATTGCGCGTTAGCTCGATCCCCATGAGAGCGGCACTATGCGAGTGCGCGCATTCTAGGTCAATCGAGACCGCTCGGGCTTAACATGCACTCTGCTGTCCAAGTCACAGAATCACGAAGGGCCTGAAATCGAAATGAATCGCACCGCGGCCTGCGGTGGCTTATCTCTCTCCGGTTACGATAACAACAGCCGGAGCTAGATTCATGAGATCAGTGCATTTCTTTCTCGCTGCGAACCTCGCAGCGGTCTTCGTGATGAGTTCAATTCTTAATGCTGGCGACCACAACGGGCATCGCTCCTCGATTTCCGAACCGGCATCCGTGACTAGCGCCGTTCAGGAGTTCATGGCGGCAGTCGCCAGGGACGTCACAGCGCAGGGCCCACACGCATGGCGCAAGTATCTCTCTCATGAACATGCTTTCTTCATGGCCTCCAATGGCGAGCTCGTATTCGAGAGTGGCGAAGCAGCCCAGCAAGGAATCGGAGCGCTGGAAGAGAGTATCGAGCACATCTCTCTCCAATGGGGTCAAAGCCTTCGCATAGATCCGCTCAGTGACATCCTTGCACAGGTTGGTGTTCCATTTCATGAAACGCTCGTAGAGAAAACAGGGAAACAAGTGTCGGTGGACGGTTATTTCACCGGTTTAGCAGAACATACCGACGCGGGGTGGCAATTCCGAAGTGCTCATTGGTCGGTGCCACCAGCGACAACCATACCAAAGTGAGGAATGGGCGTAAGGCATTACTCGACACAATCGACTGAATCGTTAACCTAGGGATCGCTCAAAATGCCAAAGTTGATTATTTCAGGCGTTACCCATGAGCTCGTGGACGAGGCGATCACGATCGGGCGCGGACCAGATAACACGATCGTCGTCAACGATCCGTCCATTTCCACGCATCATGCTCAATTGCTCCTGGAAAGCGACACGTATCGATTGAAGGATCTCGATTCAACGAATGGCACACGCGTTAACGGAAAGCCTGTAACGGAAACGGTGCTACGGTTTGATGATCGGATCCGGTTTGGTGCAGCCGAAGCTAGATACGAGTCGTCGGAAGTCAGGGGTTCAAAGCCGTTACCGAAGCCTGAGGAGATTAAAGCTCGATTCGCGGAAGCCGGCGCAGAGTCACCCCTTCTGGCCAGCGCGTCTCCCTTTCGGCGCCAGCAACAGCAGAATGATCCCGTGCGCACTGGAATTCTTGTCGGTCTAGGGATTGTGCTGCTCGTCTTTCTTGGAAGCTTAATTGCGGTGCTAATGATGCACGCGCCAAACCTTTGAGCTGTTTGCGCCACAGCAACCCGGCGGAGCCGAGACATTTCAAAGGCTAATGACGAAGCACGAATGCCGAAACAAATCCGAATCACAAAACCTGAAATGCTGCGCATTTGCTAAACAAAAAATTCGTGATTTGACCTTCGTCATTCATTCGTCATTCGTCATTCGGATTTCGTCATTTTTCGTATGACAAAAACGCTAAAACGCCTGCTACTTTTCGACATTGACGGCACCTTGATCCACTCGGGCGGCGCGGGCGTCGAGGCGCTCATACGCGCGTTCAAAGAACGTTTCGGCTTTAATGATGATCTGCGCGATATCGAGATCGCCGGAATGACAGATTCGGGCATTGTCCTTAGCATCCTCAATAAGCACAAAATCCCGGCAACTAACGAAAACGTGAGCGCATTCCTCGACAGCTACGTGCATTTCCTTTCGCTGGAATTACCGCACCGAAAAGGCAAACTGCTTCCTGGCGTCCTGCAGTTACTCGAACGGCTCAAGTCGCGGCCGCACGTGGTACTGGCGCTGCTCACAGGGAATGTTTCCCGGGGTGCCCGACTAAAACTCGAGCACTACGGCGTCTGGCATTTTTTCGAATTCGGTGCATTTGCCGATGATCACCGCGACCGCAATGAACTCGGCCGATTCGCCCGCGCCCGCGCGAAGGAAAAGCACGGTCGGGAGTTTGCCGCGTCCGAGATCGACGTCATTGGCGACACGCCGCGCGACATCGCGTGTGGTAAGGCGCTCGGGGCTCGCACGATCGCAGTCGCAACGGGCAGATGGAGCCGGAAGGAGCTTGCAAAGCACCACCCGGATTTTCTGATTGATGATCTCTCGAACGTGGAAACAATTATGGACACACTCGGATGGTGATCCATTCGCGAATTGCACCGTAAAATGAAAAAAGAGCCAGCCTCACCAAATACAACGCCGCTTCAGA
>DATARG010000156.1:0-8033 GCA_036264275.1 Candidatus Udaeobacter sp.
TCTTCACCCTCCCGTTCTGGGAGCATCCCCGCCTTCGGGAATCGCGCTTATGGCAGAAACAACAGAATTAGTGCCTGAATTATTGGAAGCTGGTGTTCATTTTGGACACCAGACGAAGCGTTGGAATCCAAAGATGAAGCCCTTCATCTTTGAGCAGCGCAATCAGATTTACATCATTAATCTTGATGAAACGGTGAGGCAGCTCCGGCGGGCAACCGATTTTCTCCAGGAGGTTGCCCGCCGTGGCGGCCGGATGTTGTTCGTCGGCTGCAAAAAACAGGCGCAGGAAGCAATAAAAGAAGCCGCACTGGCATGCGGCCAATTCTACGTGAACCAACGCTGGCTGGGCGGCACACTGACCAATCTCACCACGATCCGCAAGAGCATCGGCCGATTGAAATACATCGAGCAGATCGAGCAGTCGCCGGAATACAAGAAAATGGGAAAACAAGAATTGGCTGCGCTAAATCGTGAGGCTGCGAAACTCAGGCGCAACCTCGAGGGGATCCTCGAGATGTCAGCACTGCCCGATGCGCTCGTGGTGATCGACACCCTACGAGAGCAAAACGCCGTCAATGAGGCGCGCCGCCTCGGAATCCCGGTGGTTGCCATCGTGGATACCAACGCCGATCCCGAACTCATCGATTATCCGATTGCGGGGAACGATGATGCTATCCGTGCGATTCGGGTGATTTTGCAAAAACTCGTCGATGCGATTGTTTCGGCTAGCAGCGAGGCCCGCGTCCGCGAACAGGTGGAAATGGCGGGCGTATCAGCCTGAGGCCGGCCGCTTCAGCGATTCAACTCGCCCAAGCTTCAACGCTTCTAAGGATTTAATGAACGCAACAACAGAAATCGATCCAAAACTCGTCAAGCAACTCCGTGAAAAAACCAATGCTGGATTCATGGATTGCAAGCGTGCTCTAGTCGAGAGCAACGGCGACCTGGGGCAAGCCGAAACGATTTTGCGCACAAAAGGCATCACCAGTGCCGCGAAAAAGGCCGCACGTGCAACAAAGGAGGGAATCGTTGCCTCCTACATTCATCTACAGGGCAAGGTTGGTGTGCTCGTAGAGGTCAATTGCGAGACTGATTTCGTAGCTCGAAACGAAAACTTCCGGGAGTTCGTAAAAAATATCACGCTGCATATCGCCGCCGCGGAACCGCGTTACGTCACCCGCGCCGATGTTCCGGAAACACTGATTGAAGCGGAACGCGAAATCTACAAGGCACAGGTACAAGGCAAGCCGACGCACGTTGCGGACAAAATCGTCGAAGGCAAACTCGAGAAATACTACAGCAACGTTTGCCTGCTCGAACAGGGTTTCATCAAAAATCCCGATGTGACAATTAACGACTTGCTGAATTCCAAGATTGCCGAACTCGGCGAAAACATCGTCATTCGTCGCTTCGTCCGATACCTCGTCGGTGAGCCGCTGCCGAGCGAAGCGTAGGCGTAGTAGGAACGGTCCCCGTGGTGAGGGCCGAAGTTTGAAAAGGGGCGCCGCACAGGCGCCCTCGATAACCTACGTGCCCATTCGGGCAATCCGTGGTTTATTTTGAGTGCAATGGCGCTGAGCGAATACAAACGTAAACGCGATTTCAAAAAGACCAATGAGCCGGCAGGCAAACCGGTTCCAAAAAAGGTCAAAGGTGCCTCGCGATTCGTGATTCAAAAGCATGCTGCCCGGCGTTTGCATTACGACTTCCGCCTGCAAATGGAAGGCGTCTTGAAATCGTGGGCGCTGCCGAAGGGACTTCCCTGGAAGCGCGGGGAGAAGCATCTTGCTGTGGAAGTCGAGGACCATCCGATTGAATACGAAGACTTCGAAGGGATGATTCCCGAGGGGCAGTATGGCGGTGGCACCGTGATGGTCTGGGATCGCGGCACCTATTACGTTTACGGCGAGCAACCGCTGAAATCGCTAAAAGAAGGTAAGCTGCACCTCCTTCTTGATGGCAAAAAAGCGAAAGGCGAATGGACCCTCGTGCGGATCCGTGGCCGCGACGGCGAAAAGAATCAATGGCTGATTCTAAAAACCGGTGACGACATAAAACCGATTTCCAGCAAACTCGACGATGAATCCGTAAAGACTGGCCGCACAATGAAAGAAATAGCGGACGCGCGCGATGCCGAATGGCAATCGGGTCGTGCAGAGGACCAAAGTCCCACATCGCAATTCAAGGCGCGAATTCGCGAGGCCGTTAAAAAAAAAGTAAAAGATGAAACGGCAGGGCGTGATCGGCGAGCGCGGCGAGAGATGCTTTTAGAAGAAGCGAGCGGACGGCTCGGCGGAGCGTTCCTGTCAGATTTAGCTTCGGCAAAAGCGCGTTTCGTCGAACCGATGAAAGCGAAACTGGCGGAAAAACCGCCAGCGACAAGTGACTGGATGTATGAGCTCAAATTCGATGGTATCCGCCTGATTGCCATTAAAGATGGTGAAAAAGTTTCATTACTGTCGCGAAACCAAAACGATTTGAGCGCGCGTTTTCCCGAGATCGTCGACGCTATCAAAAATTTACCGGCAGGCGAGTGTGTGCTTGATGGAGAAGTGGTCGCGCTTGATGAGGAAGGCCGTTCGTCGTTCCAGCTTTTGCAAGCGCGCGAGATGGAAGGACGGAAATCACCAATTTACTTTTATGTGTTCGACCTTCTTCAGCTCGATGGCAAAAGTCTCGTTTCGCTTCCGTTAGAGGCGCGGAAGAACTTGTTGGAGAAACTGTGTGGCGCCGCAGACGACCCCCGGATTCGTTACTCTGGTGCTATTGGTGCAAATGCCAGCCAGCTTCTCAAGGAAGTGCAACGCCTCGGCCTCGAAGGAATTATCGGCAAGTTGCGCAACTCGGTTTACGAGCCAGGACGCAGAAGCGGCGCATGGATAAAACTCAAATGCGTTGACGAACAGGAATTCGTCATCGGCGGATACACGCCCCCGCAAGGGGCACGCAAGCATTTCGGGGCGATTCTCGTCGGCTACTACAACGATCGCGATCTCGTTTTCGCCGGTAAAGTCGGCACCGGATTTACAACGAAATCTTTAGCTGCATTGCACAAGAAATTCCGTGTCGAGGAACGTGCCGAGTGTCCGTTTGTCGATCTGCCATCCAGAGAAAACGGCCAATGGGTGCTCGGTATCACACCTTCGATGATGAGGAAGATGCACTGGATCAATCCAAAGTTCGTCGCCGAAATCAAATTCGCCGAGTGGACGCGGGACAGAAAATTGCGCGCACCCGTTTTCATCGGATTGCGCGAAGATAAAGAGCCGGGCGAAGTTGTTCGCGAAACGCCACGTACCTGATAGCGGCGCGCACGAAACTGTCAGGCCACGAAGCTGAAACGAAGCGCGTGCGCGCGTTTTCGTCGGCGTACTCGAACATAAAGGGCGGGGAAGTTGATCTCGAGGATTGAGGGGGCATACCTAACTGCTTCTGCCATCCGCGGGGATGATTTGACCCGGTTGCGCCGGGTCGAGAAATTTCAAATGGGAGGATTTATTCGGGTATGAGAATTGCACAGGTGGCGCCGCTCTATGAAAGTGTGCCGCCGAAATATTACGGGGGAACAGAACGCGTGGTGTCGTATCTGAGCGAAGAACTGGTGCGACAGGGCCATGACGTGACGCTTTTTGCGAGCGGAGATTCGGAAACGAAAGCGCGACTAGTGGCAGCGTGCCCACGGTCATTACGATTGGATAAGCGTTGCCAGAACCAGATGGCCCACCATTTTGTCATGCTTGAACATGTCTTCCGGCGCGTGTCTGAGTTCGACATCATTCATTTTCATGTCGATTACCTGCATTTTCCCTTCAGCCGGCGGGAGGCGGTCACGCAAGTCACCACGTTACATGGCCGGCTCGATATTCCTGATCTGGTCCCGTTATACGCGGAGTTTCAGGATATGCCGGTGATCTCGATCTCGAATGGACAACGGGACCCGTTGCCGTGGGCAAACTGGCAGGCAACGGTTTATCACGGCTTGCCCCGCGACATCTACCAATTCCATCCCGAACCCGGAAGTTATTTGGCTTTTCTGGGACGTATTTCGCCCGAGAAAAGAGTGGACCGCGCGATTGAAATTGCGAAGCAGGTCGCAATGCCACTCAAAATTGCAGCGAAAGTCGACCAGGTAGACAAAGATTATTTCGAGTCAATGATCTCGCCGTTGCTGCGTAATTCCTCCGTGGAATTCGTAGGCGAGATCGGCGACGTCGAGAAAGACGAATTCCTGGGCAATGCGTATGCGTTGCTGTTTCCGATCGACTGGCCGGAGCCGTTTGGGTTAGTGATGATTGAGGCGATGGCGTGTGGCACGCCGGTCATCGCTTATAGCGGCGGCGCGGTTCCCGAACTTGTAGAGCAGGGTCATACCGGCTTTATCGTTGAGAGCTTGGAAGATGCGGTGGAAGCGGTGCGACAGGTAGCTCATTTGAGCCGAAAACGGTGTCGTGACGTGTTTGAGCAACGCTTTACGGCTACGCGAATGGCGCATGATTACGTGCAACAATACGAACGCCTGATTGCCAGAAGCCAGGAAGTGTCGGAGGCCGCGTAATGGCCAGGGGAGAAGTGATTCGTATCCGGAACGAGTTTTACATTCGTTCCTCTTCAGCCCGCGTGGACGTGCGCCCGCGGGTTTTGAAACAAGGAGACATGTTCGCTGTTTTCGATCGATTTGGCGACGTCGAGGCGTTTGGCACCGGCGAACTCGGACTGTATTACCAGGATACACGATTTTTATCCCGGCTGACACTGAAGCTTGGAAGGGATAGGCCTTTGCTGTTGAGCTCAACTGTCCGGGAGGACAACGCCGTTCTTGCCGTAGACGCGACTAACCCCGATGTCTGGCGCGACAGCGAGATAGTGGTTCCAAGAGGAACAATACACGTATTTCGCTCAAAGATTTTGTGGGACAAAGCGTGTCACGAAAGGCTTCGCATTCATAACTACGGACGCGCAGCTGTCGATTTTGTTTTGTCGATCGAGTTCGATGCCGATTTCGCGGATATTTTCGAACTGCGTGGCATGCACAGGCAACGTCACGGCCGTCGCTTGGAACCCGAGATCACCAAGACCGGTGTCGTGCTGGGATATGAGGGATTGGACCAATGCTTTCGCCGGACTCGGATCGTATTCGATCCAATACCATCTCGTGTAAGCAAGTCCGCCGTTAGCTGCCAAGTCCGTTTGCAACCCGGCGAGAACGCAAATTATCAATGGGCAATCGCATGTGAGGTGGACGGCGATTCGCAAGCCGACAGCAAGTCTTACGAAAAGGTCATGCAGGAGGCGACCACCGCGCTCGAACACACCCGAGCTCGCGAACCGCAGATCTTCGCTGACAATGAACAGTTCAACGATTGGCTGAATCGTTCATTGGCCGATCTCCACATGATGCTGACGGAGACGCGTTACGGCCCTTATCCGTACGCTGGTGTCCCCTGGTTTAGTACCGTGTTCGGCCGTGACGGAATCATCACCGCGTTGCAATCCTTGTGGTTCGATCCATCCATTGCGCGTGGTGTCTTGGCGTACCTCGCCGCCAATCAGGCCGACGCTGAGAAGCCCGAACAAGACGCGCAACCCGGCAAGGTGCTGCATGAGTTCCGCGATGACGAAATGGCCGTCTTGGGTGAGGTACCGTTCCGGCGCTACTACGGAAGCATCGACGCGACGCCGCTTTTTGTGATGCTAGCGGGCGCATATTACAAGCGCACGGGTGACCGCGCTTTTGTGGAGTCGATTTGGTCGAATATCCAGCGCGCGCTTAAGTGGATTGATCGCTATGGCGACGCAGACGGCGATGGTTTCGTCGAATATAGCCGCAGGTCGAAACACGGTCTCATTCATCAGGGTTGGAAAGATTCACAAGACTCGGTTTTTCACAGCGATGGCGCTCTTGCCGAGGCACCCATCGCGCTGTGCGAAGTACAAAGTTACGTTTACGCCGCGAAACTCGCCGCGAGCGAGTTGGCTCTCGTCTTAGGCGATGTCACAGCCACACAAGAGCTGAAGAACCAGGCCAGGAGCCTGCGCCACCGGTTCGAGGAAGTCTTCTGGTGCGAAGATATTTCCACATATGCCCTCGCTTTGGACGGTAGCAAGCAGCCCTGCAGAGTGCGAACGTCGAATGCCGGTCATTGTCTTTTCGCAGGTATCGCGACGGAGGAACACGCGCGACGAGTTGCGACCACATTGGCCGATGAAACTTCCTTTTCCGGATGGGGAATTCGCACAGTAGCCAGCAGTGAAGCGCGCTACAATCCAATGTCCTATCACAATGGTTCGATATGGCCGCACGATAATTCTCTCATCGCTGCGGGATTTGCTCGTTACGGACTTCAGGGAGCAGCTGCCATGGTGCTCGCTGGTATGATGGACGCGAGCATCTTCTTCGATTTGCATCGGCTTCCCGAATTATTTTGCGGCTTTCCGCGACGGCCGGGTGAATCGCCCACATTGTATCCAGTCGCATGCGCCCCGCAGGCGTGGGCTTCTGGTGCCATATTTCTTTTGCTGGAAGCGTGTCTCGGTCTCGACATGTTTGCTCCGGAACGAAGGCTGGTGTTTTCGAAGCCATTCTTGCCGCAATTTCTTCCGCAAGTCAGCATTCGTGATCTGAAAGTGGGAGACGCAAGCGTTGATCTTCTGCTCACGAGACACGATGAAGGAGATGTAGGCGTGAACGTTCTCCGGCGGAACGGCGTTCTTGACGTTGTGGTTTTGAAGTAAATGGCGGCGATTGCGCTTGTCGCCGCACATCGGCGCCATATTGTGCGGTGATGAATGCCAAGGTGATCGTGATGCCAAAAGCCGCCGTGCTGGATCCTCAGGGAAACGCGGTGCGTGACGCGATGCGCTACCTGGGAATGCCCGAAGTGCGCAGCGTTCGAATCGGGAAATACATGGAGATCGAGATCGAGGGGCAAAACGGTGAGCTTGAATCGCGGCTGCACCAGCTTTGTCGCGATTTGCTGTCAAATCCGGTGATCGAAGATTACGAGTTGCTGACGGAGAGGAAGAGTTTGTGAAAGCGCTCCGATATTTTTTCTGCATAGTGCTTCCGCCGTTGGCGGTGCTGATGACCGGACGCATCGCGAGTTTTTTTCTAAGCCTCATTTTGACATTGCTGGGCTGGATACCGGGGGTCATTCATGCGTGTCTTGTCGTGAACGATTACCACGCGGAGCAACGCGCAGCTGCAGGCTCGCGTTAAAATCAACATGAAGTTTGCTGTCATTCAGTTTCCCGGTTCCAATTGCGACCAGGATTGTGTCGCTGCGATCAATGGGCTGGATGGAGTGCAGCCCGAATACGTCTGGCACAAGGAAACTTCGCTCGATGATTTCGATGCCATCGTGTTGCCGGGCGGATTCGCGTATGGCGATTACCTTCGCTGCGGAGCCATCGCTCGTTTTTCGCCGATCATGAAGGCAGTGATCAGCGACGCACGCGCCGGCAAGCTTGTGCTTGGGACGTGCAACGGGTTTCAGGTCCTGTGCGAAGCTGGTCTTTTGCCGGGCGCGCTGGTGCGAAACCGCTCCCTCCGGTTTGTTTGTGACATGGTCACTACGCGCGTTGAAGTAGATGATTCGCCATTCACTCACGACTGTCCGAAAGGAACGCTTCTGCGTCTGCCCGTTGCGCACGGGGAAGGCTGTTTTTTTGCTGACCCGCAAACGTTGCGTGAACTGAACGCCAATGAACAAGTAGTTTTGCGCTACGCGGACGACCAGGGCCAAGCCGTTCCTGAATCAAATCCAAATGGCTCGATCGAAAACATTGCCGGGATTTGCAACCTCGAGCGGAATGTTTTCGGTTTGATGCCGCATCCTGATCGCGCTTGGGACCCGCAGCTTGGCAGCGCAGACGGCGCGAAGATTTTTCTCTCGATGATGGAGACATTTCGGGTGACTCACGCGTCTAACGGCGCCGAAAGCATCAAACAGGTAGCGTGACTTTGCTACCTAGGAGAAAACCGGATAACCTTGGCCATCAAGGTGTTGCGATCGTTACAGATCTGTAGCGAAAAC
>DATARG010000164.1:0-37268 GCA_036264275.1 Candidatus Udaeobacter sp.
AGGGATACCGAGACCGTTCCACCCAAAGCCGGAGAAAACCCAGCCGCGCAACCATTCAAGCGCAGTCCACGCTGCCGCGACGATGAAAGCGAGCCGCAGGTTACTCGTCGATTTTGTCCACGGCGATTGCGCCGCGGGCGCTGCGCTTCGGGCATGAACGAGCATCTGGTCCCATTTGCTTGCCAGTGGTATTTGCTTTTTGCCTGCTCGTGGCCGTGCTAGGTCACAAAACCACGCCCAGATCGCGAAATATATCGCCATGTAAAACTCAAGGACAAACCAACCAAGAACGGTCACGGTCGTTAGCCAGGAGAATACGATCCAGAAAAATGTCAGGCCGGCGACATAACCAAGAAGCAGATTTCGAAGCGACCGGTGACGTGACTTTGCACCCGAAAACCAAATTGCGGCGATAAGCGGGGTCAACGCGATCCAGCAGAACCAAGTCAGGTTAAATGGCGCGAAGCAAAACGCGTAAAGAACCCCGCTGCAGATTGCAGCCAGCCACGGCCACATTGTCACTAATTTTTTCATCGACGTAGCAGAAGAATGATGCAAAGACGCGTGCGGACTCCAAAAGCTGCCGTGAAACTAACAAGGCGCTCGCGGTGAATTTCGCACGGAGTGCTTTGGAGTGCGATGCGCCCTAGCATCGCTTTCATTTTGCCACTGCGTCGGGTTCCGCTCGGAGCCGCGACTCGGCGTCCTTTCGCAGCCAATTCCAAAGATCGTCCAACTGTCTTTCAACTTCTGCTTTGATTCGGTCGAGGTCTGGGCTGGTGAATCTTTCGCTTCCGGGCGGGCGGCGCGCAAAAAGGTAATATTTTATTTTCGGTTCCGTGCCTGACGGGCGCACCGCGATACGTGTGCCGTCTTCCAACTCAAGCATCAACATTTTCGTCTTTGGAATCAAATCGCCTTCGACATCTCTGATTTCGTCCGTCTCGAAATTCTTAATGTTCGCCACTTTTGTGTGGAGTATCGCGGGGACCGGATTGGTCGCGTATGATTTCATCAAACTGTCGATCTTGTTTGCTCCTTCTGCGCCCTCAAAAACAAGCGAACTAGATTTCTCTGCGAAGTAACCGAACTGCGAATAAATTTCGTCGAGCAACTGATCGACGGTTTGTCCACGCAATTTCGCGTATGCAGCCACTTCGCAAAACATGATTACTGCGCCGTTGCCATCCTTATCGCGAACAAAGTCAGCGCCGCTGTAACCGTAGCTTTCTTCACCGCCGAACACGTAAAACGAAGAGTGTGTAAGGCGAAGCCGCCGCGTTTCGTTCTCAGCGAGATCCGCATAACTCTGTCGAAGTTGTTCGGGAATCGCGCGCTCGTAATTTGCGAGCTTCGCACCTATGTACTTAAAACCAGTCAAGGTTTCCACGCAGCGCACGCCGTAATGATCGGCAATCGCGTTTTGCAGATCGGTAGTGACGAAAGTTTTGATTATCACAGCGCGCGCTGCGTTTTGCTTCTTCAGGACGCCTTTGTCGAACAGCGTCTTGATTCTATACCATGCCAGCAGCGAACCAATTTGGTTTCCAGTCAGCAATTTCATCTTGCCATCCCTGCTTCGAACCGCCACTCCCATGCGATCGCAGTCCGGATCAGTCGCAGCGACGAGGTCGGCCTGTTCTTTTTCAGCAAGGTTGATCGCCATTGTTAGCGCTTCCCCGTATTCCGGGTTGGGCGACTTCACCGTTGGAAAACGGCCATCGAAACAATCCTGCTCAGGCACGACTTGGAAATTGAGGCCGAGTCGAGTCAGCATCGGTTTGATGATTACCCTGCCGGTTCCGTGCAACGGCGTGTAAACGATCCGCAGCGATTTCGCCTCACGAATCACGCGAGGATCGAGGATCAATGTTTCGAGCCGGCGCATGTAAGCCTGGTCGATATCCTTTCCGATAACCGTGACCTTTCCTTGTTGCTCTTTAGGAAGTGGCGTAAAGGATTCGGTCGCGATCGCATTTACTTTGGTGATGATTCCGCTGGCGGCTGGTTCGATCACCTGCGCGCCATCATCGAAATAGGCTTTGTAGCCATTGTCGTGCGGCGGATTATGGCTCGCGGTGATTACGATCCCTGCGCTCGCGTGGAGATGGCGAACGGCAAACGAAAGCTCCGGTACGGACCGCGGACCATCGAACACGAAGGCATCGCAACCATTTTCGGCTGCGACTCTTGCCGCTAACTCGGCGAATTCTTTCGAGAAAAATCGTGGGTCATGCGCAATCACGATTTTTGGCTTCGTCGAAATCCTTTCGCGCCGGTTGCAGTCCTGCAAGTAAGCAACAAGTCCACGCGTTGCGCGATTGATGTTAAAGAAATTCATCGCATTCGTACCGACGCACGGGAATTCCGGTCGTTCGCCTTCGCGCGCGTTCCCGCGTTCTGCGGCGGTCACAATTTTACCGATGGTCCGCCCGCGCAGCCCACCCGTACCGAACGCGAGTGTCTGATAGAAACGATCGTTTACTTCCTGCCAGTCCAAATTCCAGACTAGCTCCCTGACGGAGTTGAAATAGACATCCGTCGACGCGCCTGCCAACAGGTTGCGAATGTTCTTGGCCGACGATTCCATCAAGTATCCGTCACCGACCGCACGCTCGATTTGCGAATTTAGCGCTTCTACACTTGCCGGCATTGCTGCCAACTGTTCCGCCATGGCCGAGCTTTGCAAGCGTTCTATGAATCCCGCGGATGCCGAGATAAGATCAAACAGTTCAGGCGAGTTGTTATGACTCAACGCTGCCTTGCTGTCAGCGCGATGATATGGCAGAAGATCAAGAGGTGAATCCGAAGACATTCTTCGGCGAACTAAGGCGGCGCAACGTTTACAAAGTGGCGATCGCCTATGCCATGGCCGGCTGGGCGCTCTCTCAAGGAATCGCCCAGGTTTTTCCAGTGTTCGACGTTCCGAATTGGATCATCCGTTTGATCGTGTTGCTGATCATCATTGGATTACCGATTGCGCTTGTCCTGGCCTGGATGTTTGAGATCACGCCGCATGGAATCAAGCGCACTGAAACGGCCGACGCGATGCCGGCAACCTCGCGGCAAAATAAGCGCGCATGGATTTATGTGTTCGTCATCGGCGGTCTTGCATCCATGGGCCTATTTTGTCTGGGCCGTTATACCGCGCCAAGCCTTTCGCCTCTACCCGCCAAGTCGATCGCGGTTCTCCCCTTCGAAAACCTGAGCGAAGACAAAGCGAACGCCTATTTCGCCGACGGCATCCAGGTGGAGATCCTGACGCGGCTGGCCAAAATCGCGGACTTGAAAGTGATCTCGCGCACTTCGACGCAGCAGTATCAGAGCAAACCGGCTGATCTTACCAAGATCGCGAAGCAGCTTGGCGTCGCGAACATTGTTGAAGGTAGCGTCCAAAAAACAGCGGATCAGGTACGGGTCAATGTTCAGTTAGTCAATGTGCAAACGGACTCTGAGCTCTGGGCGGAAACCTACGATCGAAAGTTGACTGACATCTTTAGCGTGGAGAGTGACATCGCCAAACGAATCGCAGGATCCTTGCAAGCGAAGCTGAGCGGCCATGAGGAGCAAGCGTTGGCTGCCGCGCCGACGAACAATCCGAAAGCTTACGACGCGTATTTACGTGGGTTGCATTTTGAAGCTCTCAGCAACTACATGAGCGATGCGCTATTCAAAGCCATCGATTTTTATGGGCTGGCGGTCCAACTTGACCCAAATTTTGCGCTCGCTTGGGCGCGACTGTCAGGTGCGCATGCGCTTGTGTACTTTCTGCGCAACGATACTACTGCCGCTCGCCGCGATGCAGCTAAAACAGCTTTGGACCATGCGCTGAAACTGCAGCCAGACTCACCCGAAACCCTGCTATTTTTGGGTTATTATCAATACTGGGTCTTGCGCGATTATGGTCTGGCCAAAAGCACTTTCGAGCGTGTCAGCAAGATGTTGCCAGGCCGGAGCGAAGTTTTGTACGCCCTCGGCGCAGTTGCTGGACGCGAAGGAAATTGGGATCAAAGCATTGCTTACTGGGAGCGCGCCCTGGCGCTCGATCCTCGGAATCCGGCGTTATTGGCTGAAGTGGCAGTTGCTTACGCGATGGTTCGACAGTTCCCGGCCGCGCTAAAGCTCTACGACCAGGCACTGGATATCCTCCCTAACGAGCCGTCTACGATGGCGTTAAAGGCCAGCATCTACCAGGCGGAAGGTAACCTGCAAGAGGCTGCCAACGCGCTGATCCAAGTAAACGCAGAAACGCAATCCAACACGGCTGTTCGAATCAAGTTTACCCAATTGAGACTTGAACGAGATTTCGCTGAGAGCAATCAACTCGTGCAGGTGCGACAGGCTAAACTGCGATTTACCGCCGGCATTGACAAGGGTGTCAAGGAGGTGGGGATCGCATTGTACCAACATCTGACTGGTGACACCGCTCATGCAAAAGTGACTGCTGAACAGGCGCGGAACACACTCCAGCCACTTGGCAAGGACCAACCGGACAACGCTTTCATCGCGGCCGCGCTGGCGGTAGCTGATGCCATACTTGGCGAAAAGGCGTCCGCCATCGACGAAGCGCAACGTGCAGTTGCGCTTTTGCCCAGTAGCAAAGATCGAGTGTCCGGGCCAGGCTTTGAAGAGAACCTGGCGCTAGTCGACATGATGATTGGCAAGAATAGTCGTGCGATATCAATTCTTACACAGTTGTTACAAACGCCGTATGGCGGCTGGCTCTATAGCCCGTGCCCCATCACGCCAGCTCTGTTAAGGCTCGATCCAATCTGGGATCCTTTGCGCGCCAATCCGGCCTTTCGAAAACTCTACGACCAAAAGCAGCCTTGAACTCGCGTGTTTCTTCAATCGAATCCACAGATAGCTTACGATTCATTGCCTTGATCGTTAGTCTAGACACCAGCGATCTACTTCAGGTTGCACAGGGCACGTTGTCAGACTGAATTGCCAATCGACATATCAGTGCTGCCGCGGCAATATCCTCCACCGCCATTCCTAACGACTTAAAGATTGTTGTTTCATTTGCTCGCGTCGGGACCTTACCGGCGAGCGCTTCGCCGAGTTCTGCATAGATTTTCGCGCGGGAAAGAATCACGTCGCCCGATTCTTTCATCGCTCCTTCTCGTGAATCAACGAAGACAACACTGGCCATCGCTTCATCGTCAAGCTCGCGCCAGTCCGGCCGGCATGCTCCGACTGCATTTACATGACAACCGGGTTTCAGCCAACTTCCACGAAGCACAGGCGTGTTAGAGCTAGTCACAGTCACAATCACATCAGCGTCCCGCGCTGCTTTTTCAGCGGGCATTGCCGTGGCGCCAATTTCCTGTGCGAACTGGCTTGCGTGCTCAGGCGTGGGACTCCAGACGCGAATTTCTTCAAATCGCCTAACAAGACGCAGGGCTTCTGCATGGCTACGCGCTTGCACGCCGCTTCCGAGAATGGCGAGAACTTTCGCAGCAGGCGATGCGAGCAGTTTCGTCGCTACGGCAGATACAGCCGCGGTCCGCATCTCGGTAATTAACCGACCGTCCATTATCGCGAGCGACGTTCCTGTTTGTGGATCGACAAGAAAAATCGTCGCCATGTGTGTCGGGATATCGCGCTCGACGTTTGATGGGTAGAACGTTACTGCCTTCAATCCGAGCCCATCTGGAGTATGTGCCGGCATTAAACCGAGGAATCCAGTCGCCGCGCCAACATCGATTTTGATGACCGACCGCACCGGCTGAGTTACTTTGCCAGCAGAGAAATCGATCAGAGCTTTCTCCATCGCGGGAATCAGCTCGGTCATTCGGAGATGTTCTCGAACTTGTTCTTCGTTGAGGAAAAGCGGCTGATCAGTTTTCATGACGAGTCCGCAGCTTAAGATTTCGTCGCGATCGCGTAGAGAACATTTGTTTCCACGGCTGAAATCTCTTCGTCGCGAATAAAGGCTAGGTTAGCTTCTTTGACCTTTTCTCGCTCTGCTGGGCTTAACTGTTCGATTGTTCCGCGATAGCCAGAACCTAAAACGATTGTCCACCAATCCTCACCCGACCCAATGGGGTGAAAACGATCTTCACGAGTGATTGTTGGTGATGCGATTCCGGCTTGATCAAAAACGCTGCGAAGGCTTGCCGGGCTATCAATTCGATCCCACGGATTAAAGCCTTTGTGTAGATCAGGTCGTATATTCCTTATCAAGCGCCAGAATGCATCGCTCGCCGGCTTGCAGAAGTTTGATGCCCATGTAGTCACGGCCAGTTTGCCGCCCGGTCGAACCCGACTCCAGAGCTCGCTCACAGCCTTTGCCATATCCGGCACAAAGAAAATTCCGAACACGCATATGACGCCATCAAAACTTGCCGCAGGAAACCTTAGCGAAAGCATATCGCCGATTTCGAATTCGATGTTGTCCAGACGCCTTTTAACTCCTTTCGTTCGCGCCAATTCCAAAAGCTGCTCTGCAAGGTCAATTCCTATAACTTTGCCGGTTTGTCCGACTACCTCTGCAGCTGGCAAGGCAGAAGCTCCCGTGCCACAACAAACATCGAGCACTCGCGAACCACTTGGGAGTGAGGCCAGCTCGATCGTTCGACGTCCGAAATAGTCCCAGAAACTGAGTGGCGATGCATCGAAACAATCGGCCGCTGCGTTGTAGGTAAAGGCAGCGCGATCTTGCGCATCCTCCGGTATGTTTGCTTTCATTCTAATTTGGGTGGTATTCGATTGAAAACGCATGCCTGAAAAACTGCAAACGCGCTGTCTGATCGCCGGCGGCGGGCCCGCAGGAATGATGGCTGGCTACCTGTTCGCCCGAGCGGGCATTCCCGTGATCGTTTTGGAAAAACACGCCGATTTCTTTCGCGATTTTCGCGGTGACACGATTCACCCGTCCACGCTCGAATTGATGTACGAGCTGGGGTTCCTGGGCGAATTTCTTAAACAGCCGCATCAGGAAGCTCGAGAACTGCGCGCTGTCATCAACGGTCAGACCGTGCCGATCGCCGATCTCACGAAGTTGCCTACGCGCTGCAAATTCATCGCGTTTATGCCACAGTGGGATTTTCTCAATTTCCTTTCTACGCGAGCAAAAGAATTTCGCGGTTTCCAACTGCTGATGCAGCATGAAGTAATCGATCTCACGTTCGATGAACAGCGCGTCACCGGCGTGCGCGTGAAAACTCCAGGAGGTGAACTGGAAATCCATGCGGACCTGATCATCGGCGCGGATGGACGGCATTCCATTGTTCAATCGCGCGCTGGACTCGAGCGACAAGAGTTCGGCGCTCCGATCGACGTTCTCTGGATGCGCGTCTCGAAGAAACAAGACGATCCAAAGCAATCGTTCGGTTTTTTTCAGCAAGGGAAACTCCTCGTATTGCTTGATCGGGGCGATTACTGGCAGTGCGGACTCGTTATTCCCAAGGGCGGCTTCGATGAAATCAAAACGCGCGGGTTAGAACAATTTCAAAAAGACGTCGCGAGTTTCGCCGGGTTTCTGCGTGACCGTGTGTCAGAGCTTGATGACTGGTCCAAAATCAAATTGCTGACCGTGCAAATTAATCGCTTGCGCGATTGGTGCCGCGACGGGCTGCTTTGTATCGGCGATTCTGCGCATGCGATGTCACCGGCAGGCGGCGTGGGCATCAATCTCGCCATTCAGGATGCCGTCGCGACTGCTAATTTGCTCGCCGAAAAACTGCGAACTGGTCCGGTTTCCGTGAAAGATCTGCGCAAGGTACAGGCACGCCGAGAATGGCCGACGCGACTCATTCAGGCAATGCAGGTTTTCATTCATCGGCGCGTCGTGACTGGCCGAACATCAGATCCAAAAGGGTCGTTGCCTTTTGTGTTTCGTTTAGTGAAATGGTTTCCAGTTCTGCGACAAATTCCAGCGCGCTTCATCGGCATCGGACCACGCCCAGAGCATTTTCGCGGTCCGACCGCTCGACAAAACGTTGGCGTGTCGTGAAGCTGCTGGGGTCGTACGGCGTACCAAATATGAAAGATTGAAACCTGAATCGTCTTCTATCGTCGTGTCTCCAGAAGTTCCATTCCCTTCCACTGATCCCCGAGTTTCACGCGTGCTCAGTGCTGTGGAATTCTTGCTCGGTGCTTTCATCGTAATTGGTCACAACGTTTTCCGCATTGTCCCAAACGAAGTGATCATTCTTTCCGTACTCGGTTTGGTGTCGATTCGGCTGCGCGATAGGAGCTGGTCGTCAATGGGTTTGAAACGACCGGCCTCATGGAGGCGGGTCATTCTAATTGCGCTTGTCGCTGCGGCCTTGCGCATCTTGCTCGGACAATTCGTAATCGAGCCTGTGACCGGCATTTTTTGGCCGAAACCGGTCGCGCCCGCATTGGCAAACGAGATCACCGGGAACATCAAGATCGCATTAGTTGCTTTATTGGTGGTGTGGACGTTTGCCGCTTTTGGCGAGGAAATCGCGTACCGGGGATATCTCCTGACGCGTGCAGCTGACATTGGAAAACGATCCGCAGTGGCTTATTGGATTGGGATTGTGCTCGTTTCGATCTTGTTTGGTTACGGGCATTATTACAAAGGTGCGTCTGGTATGATCGATTCCGGCGTTGCAGGATTGATCCTGGGAGCAGCTTACATGGTGGCCGGTCGCAACCTGTGGCCCTGCATTTTGGCTCACGGATTCATTGACACATTCGCAGTTATCGACGCCTTTTTCGGATGGTCGAGCTAGTTGGATCACTCAACCTGGAAAAGATCCGCGCAGCGCATGAACGGATTCGCCCATACATTCATCGCACACCCATCCTGACGAATTCATGGCTGAACGACGCGTGCAGTGCGTCATTGTTCTTTAAGTGCGAAAATTTTCAGAAGATCGGTGCCTTCAAGGCACGAGGAGCAACCAATGCCGTTTTTGCGCTTGATGACGAAACTGCGCGATTCGGCGTGGCAACGCATTCTTCCGGTAACCATGGCGCTGCGGTTGCGCGCGCGGCGAAATTGCGGGACATTGCGGCGCACATCGTGATGCCCTCAAATTCGGCGAAGGTGAAGATCCGCGCAGTGGAGAGCTATGGGGCGCAGGTTGTCTTTTGCGAACCAACAGAGCAGTCGCGGGAGATCAGATGCGCAGAGGTGATCGACCGAACTGGCGCGACGTTGATTCACTCATTCGAAAATGAGCACGTGATAGCGGGGCAGGGGACAGCGGCGATGGAGTTGCTGGAAGATATTGCCGATCTTGATGTGATCATGTGCCCCGTGGGCGGTGGCGGTTTGCTTTCGGGTACAGCGATCGCCGCGAAATCGATGCGGCCACAGATAAAAGTGATCGCGGTTGAGCCTGAGAATGCTGATGATGCGGCGCAATCTTTTCGTGCAGGCCGACGGCTCGTCACTGAAAAGAAGTTCACCATCGCCGATGGTCTGCGCACGAACGTTGGCGAACCAAACTTTGCGATCATTCAGCAATATGTGGACGACATTGTGACCGTAAGCGAGGAAGGAATCGTTTCAGCAATGCGCGCGATTTGGGAGACTATGAAGATCGTTATTGAACCGTCCGCTGCAGTGCCATATGCGACGATTCAAGAATCGAAGATGGATGTTAGTAATCAAAGTGTCGGTATCATTCTGACGGGCGGCAACGTAGATCTGGATGCGCTCCCTTGGTAACGGAACGCCTGGCGCGACGCAGGCGCATTCAATGGGGCACAGCGCATCTCACGGCATGGGTTCAATGGGCCACGGGGTGGCCGTTTCCGGTAGGCAATTCACATTCAAGCCACCGCACGGCCGGAACGAAAATCCGGCGCGTTTTCAAAAATCAGTCGACGCCCAGAATTTTGCGAAAGCTCGGGGCCAGCTTCTGTCTGTAACACTGGCGCGAGCAGACTTGGCCATGCGTTCGCGCAGCGCTCGATTAGTGACGAGTGTTCCGATCGCGCGTTTAAAGTCTTCGACGTCATGTGCTCTGGTGATCAGACCGTTTGCCTTGTCCACAACCAATTCTTTGGGACCACCAGAATCGGAAACCACAACTGGCAATCCGGATGCCTGTGCTTCGAGAATTACGTTGCCAAACGTGTCGGTGGTGCTGGGAAAAACAAAAATATCCGCCGACGCATATGCGGCAGCTAATTCCTTCCCTTTTAGGTAACCGGTAAAAAACGCCTGGGGCAAAGACTTCGCGAGCGCTTCGGAATACGGGCCATGACCGACGACAAAAAGTTGAACAGGAGCGCCTTCCTTGCGCAGACGGCGATAAGCGTCAGCCAAAAGGTCGAGATCTTTTTCTCGTGAAATGCGGCCGACATAGAGC
Organism: Candidatus Udaeobacter sp.; assembly: GCA_036264275.1. Taxonomy (GTDB): domain Bacteria; phylum Verrucomicrobiota; class Verrucomicrobiia; order Chthoniobacterales; family UBA10450; genus Udaeobacter. Next base: position 10,299 of record DATARG010000164.1, read on the forward strand.
AGGCGAACCTCGCCGTTCGATGCGCCGAATTTTTCAAAAAACGCGGGATTGCGTCGAGCGGGGTGGAACAGTTCGGTGTCGAGGCCGCGCGGCAAGATGTTCAGTTTTGCTGGGTCGAATCCCCGTTTAATCCAGCTTTGCCTGTACTCTTCGGAATTCACGAAAACAGTATCGAGCTGCCCATAGAACCAGTGCATGTAACGCCATGTGACGCTTTCAAGAAAACTGTCCTCAGTCAGGATCCGAATGTATTGTGGGAAATCGGTGTGATAGATGCCACTGGTTTGGAGGTTGAGCATTTTGGCCGCGAGCAACGCGGTCAAACCAACCGGGCCGGGCGTGCTGATGATGATCTCGGTGAACCGTTCCCGCTGGACATAATCAAGCATTTGTAGAATTGGGGGGAAACTCAGTTTTTGCAGTTCGTATTCAGGCAACTCAAACTCGCCAATTGGGGGAAAGTTTTTGATGGGGATATCGGAAAGTTGAAGCTTCTTCCTTGAAGCTACGACGACCAATTCCTTTCCGGCAGCGGCTCCGGCGCCAGTCATCTTGCGGATGGTAGTGGCTACGCCGTTCACATCCTCCAATGTATCGGTGAACCAGGCGCGTTTAAGATTTTGTAACGCAATCGGAACTTCGCCGGTCAACTCCTGGAAAAGGTTCCGCAGCCATTTCCGAGAAGGCGCCTGACTGTGAAAGCCATAGATATATGGGGTCAGGATCACAAGGATTGGAGCAATCGCGCTGAGAGCCTGCATGCTCTCCACCATGTTTCCGTTACTGATTTGTTGGATGAATTTGTTGAAGAACCGAAACGCCAGCTGCTCGGCGACCATGTTCGCCATAAAAAATGTCCGCCGCTCCGGTTCGCTCACCTTGTCTAGTTGCGTGGCTAGTCTTGCCTTCACCTCCGGTCGTGCGAAATAACCGGACAGCTCTTTCCACAGCGAGACGTTTGCGGGCTTTGCGAAATCAAAAATCTTTCCTGACAAAACACCCTGGACGATGAATTCGGTTTTCTCCTTCAGCGTGAACTCGGTTGGGTCACGGCCCTCCATGAAACGTGAGAACATTTTCTCTAGCAACACCCCACCGGGGCCGAGCTTTTCTTGGAAACGGTCCTGGATAAAGCACGCGACGGTGTTGTAAAAACCATGCGATAAAATCAGCGGCGTTCCGCCCTGGCCGCATGGTGTGCAGTCACCATTCCGAACGAATTTTAAGAATCGTTCCGCGGATTTGGTGGCGGGCGTTTCTGTAAAAGCCGAGGCCGCGAACTGTCCTCCGTGATCGTCCGAGCCGGCCACCAGTATTTTTCTCCATGGCTCCGCATGTGTGGGCGCGACACCGTGACGAGCGGCAAATAAGTCAATCTTCTCCGGCGTTAATTGATTAAAAAGAGTTTGAGCCAGATCGCTCAGAAGCGCGTCACGCAAACCATTGACGCCTTCGAAATGTCTGAACAGAAGAATTAGCTGCTCGAGGTGCATTGCCTCGAGTTTGCCGTTCACACTGTATAACGGATGCGCGACAGCGTGAGCGATTTGCCCGCGCTGGAGGTACCGCTGTAGATCAAAAATGTTTTCGCGGACGCTTTCGATATCGCGATGTTGCCGTTCTGAAATCCCCCACACTAAAATGTGCAGCTTGCAGGCGTCGTGCGGAAAATATGTGGTGACCTGTTCGCTAATGAAGGTTCGGGGCAGGTGCGCAATTTCCAGACAACCATCGATCGAATCGTGATCGGTGATGGTAACGTAATCCATCCCACGTTTGCGCAGTTGGTAATACAACTTCTTTGGATCGGAATAGCTGTCGGGAAAATCGAAGCGGCGGAAGAGCCATTCTTCCGAGCGCGCACTGTGGCGCGAGTGGATATGTAAATCGCATCTGCTCACATTACGCTCCTCCCTTTAACCGTTGTTCAGCGATCCAATCCTGATACGTCGTAGCGGTTCGCGCATCTTTCGTTGCCGAAATGAAGCCGAGAATCTGTTTCCAAATAATCGGCTGGGAATAATCGGGCGGATGAATGCTAATCCGCAAGAGCGGTTTGTTCTGCAGTAAGCGGAACAGGGCCGCATTCCAACTTCGGCTGAGCACGCGCCGCCAATTATTTTGGACACTGTAAACGAGCGTTCTCGCTGGAAATGTCGAGTCCGAGCGGAGATCGCATATCGTGCGCAGGCGGGTCGTGTATTCCAATTCTGCATCGCGAACGGCTTGCTCTGCTTCGTTTCCCAATAACCACGCTGGCGCGATGAAACCGCGTGGCTTGAGTCCGAGCGCACGGAATTCATCTCGCGCTCTGGTGATGCGCCGCAGAGATTCCTCATAGCTCAAATCGTAGAATTCGCCTTCGTTTTGGGTGTAAAACCTGGTCAGAAATTTATCCCGCAAAGTTTCTTCTTTTTGAGACGGGCGTTGATGAAAATAGCCGTGGATCACGATTTCGTGGCCGTCGGCTTCCAGATCCCGAAGCCATGTCACGAATTCGCGGTGCGCCGCGAAGCACCCTTCATGGTGATAATCCGGCACCACAAGAACTGAACAAACACGCACGCCATGCGCGCTCAATTCTGAAATGATCGTGCTTGCGATTTGCTGAGTGCGAGGAGCAACGTCGTGCAAAGACACGACGACGGAATCCGCAGCGGCCTCTGCAGTCGCCACGAGCGGAAGGAACTCTGTTGCCGCTATCGTATCCATCTTTCAAATTTTCCGTCTTCGAGCAGCGTTGAACAAGGCAAAAGGCACACGACTCTATTATCGGCCGGCATGGCGCTGCGCCGTCCGACCCACCAGGCGCCTCGCCGGATAGTAATCGTATGCCGCCGTGATCAGGGTTCCGAATATTTCACTGATGCCGTATTCGGTTTTATCGAACCCCGCTCTCAATGCGTCCTACCCGCCGCCCATATTTACGATTTTCCGAAACGCTGGTTCCGACAGAGGCATGACTGATAAACGCGATTGACGTACTAATGGAATCTCTTTCAAGCGCGAATTGCCCTTGATCTCGCGAAGTGTAACCGGCCGAGCCAGTGGTCTGACCGCAGCAAGATCGACAGTCGACCAGTCGCCTTCTTTTGTTGTAGCATCGGGATAAGCGGTTCGCACTACCTTGGCGATCCCAACCACAGCTTTTTCCTCGCCGCTGTGATAGAACAGAACCTCATCGGTTTTTTGCATTTTCCGGAGATTATTTCGAGCAGCAAAATTGCGGACGCCTGTCCAGCTAGTCTCGCCGTCGGCAACGAAATCAGACCACGAATATGAAGATGGCTCCTGTTTCACCAGCCAAAAGTTTTTCATTGGCTAAAGGATAATCAGAAAATGTCTCGGCGGAAATCTAACTGGTCGCTGTAGTGTGCCCTGTCCTCCGCGCATTCCTTCGGCCGAATAATTCGTCTAATCCGCAAGAGACAGCAGGCGCTATCGTTAGGGGTTCGACTTTTTGGCTGCTTTGTTTCACAATCGATAAATGCCGCGAGTGCCGTTCATCACGTTCGAGGGATCAGAAGGAAGCGGGAAATCCACACAAGCCGACAGACTTGCGGCGCGTCTTCAGCGACACGGCCTTCCTTATATCCTGACGCGTGAACCTGGCGGAACGCCGATCGGGGAAAATATTCGCGAGCTTTTGCAGTTTGCTCCCCATAACTCGAACATGACGTCAGAGTGCGAGCTACTTCTGTTTGAAGCTAGTCGCAGCCAGCTTGTTCGCGAAGTAATCAGACCCGCCCTTGAACGTAGTATGTGCGTGATTGCCGATAGGTTCTTTGATTCCACCACCATTTATCAGGGAGCGGCACGCAAATTGGATCGCGAGATCATCGATCGGTTGAATGCGTTCGCCGTCGGCGATTGCGTCCCGAATATCACATTCGTGCTCGATGTCGATGCTGCGACTGCTGAAGCGCGAATGCAGCATGAGCCGCGCAGGGCGGATCGAATGGAACAACAGCCAGCCGAATTTTATGAGCGCGTTCGGCAAGGATATCGCGAGCTCGCTGCGCACGAGCCAAAGCGCATCATATTGATCGATGGTTCGCGCAATCCAGACGAAATTGAACGAGAGATCTGGGAAAAATTGTTTTCACGTTTTTCTTTGCTGGCAGAGACATCGGACAGTTGAAATGGCTTTCGCGCGTACGACTGCACTCGAATTCTTGCGCCGGGCGCATGAGCAGAAACGACTTGCGCATGCGTATCTGATCACCGGAGTGCCGGGAAGCGGCAAGGAATCGCTCGCAGCGGAGCTGGCGAATTTGGTCAATGGCACCGCAATCGAAGATGTTTTTTCGGCCAAAGCTCGAGAGGTTTTCATTGCTCGTCCCGAATCGAAATCGCGCCGCATTGTCACTGCGCAGATCCGTGCATTGGAGCACGCGCTTCAAATGCGAACAGCGGACGGCCGCCGCAAAGTAGTGATCATTCCCGACGCAGACCGGCTCCAGACCGAAGCAGCGAACGCATTTCTCAAAACACTTGAAGAACCGCCGAAAGATTCGCTCTTGCTGCTCTTAAGCGCTCTGCCCGAGGCTTTGCCGGAAACGATTCTCTCGCGATGCATTGCCATTCCACTTGCGTCAGACGGCGAGTCTCAGACCAAGAAAGAAGAAGAGAAACTCGTGAAACTGCTGCAACAAGCATCCCGCCAAAGTACCTGGAGTATTCAATTTGCGTATCGACTTGCTCAGGAGTTTCAACAACTACTCCGAACAATACGTGAGGAGGTGAAGCACCAAAGCGATGACGCACTAAAACGGGAGCAAATGCGTTACAAGGATGCAACCGACGGCACCTGGCTGGAAGAACGAGAGGAATATTACAAGGCGCTGACAGAAAGTCTTTACCTCCAACGGCGCGCTGCGCTGGTTGAAACGTTGTTTGCCTGGTGGACGGACGTTCTTCGTGCGAGGAACCAGGTCGCACAAAGGGACCTCGCAGCCGCCAAACAGGAAACAGCTGCGCTCGCACATCGCTTTAACACAGCCGAAATCTTACGCCGGATCCGTTGGCTCGAAGAATTGCGCGATCATCTCAATCGAAACATTCACGAAAGCCTTGCTATTGAAGTGGCGTTTCTAGCGATCTTCATTGCGTAGTTGTGCGCATTTCTGGCGGTTCGGGGAAGGTTTTCCAAACCTGTGTTCATCCACCGTCAGGTTGACAAAATGCTGTCTGAACTTATCCAGTATCCGCGTATGCGATATGTTTACCGATTAATTTTGCTATGCGCCGGCTCTTTGGCTCTGCTGCTTACCGGTTGTGCCACAGGAGGGCATGTAAGCGCTGGCGGCCCGTACCACGTCACCGCGTATAAGCCGAACGACCCATCCAAGGTGCGCGTCCTGGTTTCGCTCTCGCAGGAGAACGTCTATGTAATGGAGGGCGACCGCTGCCTGATGGCCGCGGCCATTTCGGTTGGTATGCCCAATAAGCCGACACCGAAAGGCAATTTTCACATCTACTCGAAACAGGAGCACAAGCGTTCTGGATCTTACGGATTCAGTGTGCAAGGCGATCGAATCGTTCCCTCTACCGGCGGTGGAGCGGGGCGTTACGTCGGATATCCGATGGGATATTGGTGTGAGTTCGCGCCAGCGTATGGCTTTCACCAGGGTTTCGTCCATCCCACACCACGCACACATGGATGCATTCGCTTGAAGGGTGAAGCGGCGGCGAAATTTTACGCACTAGTCCGTATCGGGACGCCGGTGGACATTGCTAGTACTCAACCCGAGGACCAAACAATCGGACCGAAAGTGCAGCGAGTCGACGATTCTAAGACGCCTGATCCTCCACCCTCTGTTATGGTTTCGGAGGCCGCGTTTGAGAAACCGAGCGGGCCTCTGCTGCAATAGCGGAATTGAGTTGTATTGCGGCCACCGCTGCAGCGTGGCATGTTAGCGAGCGAAACATCTCTGGCTATCGGTCTGGGCGGATGATCTGAGATTCTTCGCTTCCCCAGAATGACAATCCTGCTATGAGCACGAACCTGATTTCCAGCGGCACAACTGCCCGCCAGAAAGTGAATTTGCGCACGCCAGATGTCATGGCCGCTGTGCAGCAACAGGTCGAGTCACATTACCGCAGCGATATCATCGAAAAGGTCCGGCGCGCGGGTGGAATCATTTCGGTTGGAGATACGACAGTGCGCCTGGCGAAACAGTTTGGTTTTTGCTACGGCGTCGAACGCGCGATCGATCTGGCCTACGCCGCGCGGAAGGTCTTCAAGGATCGCCGCTTGTTCATTGTGGGAGAGATTATTCATAACCCCGAGGTCAATCATCAGATCGCCTCGTTAGGTATCAAGAATCTCACCGGTAAGAATAAAGAAGCGGACGTCGCCGATCTAGGCCCCGAGGACGTCGTTATCGTGCCGGCGTTTGGAACCGAATTGTCGATCCAGCAACAGATCAAGGATCGCGGCTGCCAGATTGTTGATACGACTTGCGGGGACGTAATGAGCGTTTGGAAGCGAGTACGCAAATACGCAAGTGAATCGGCTACATCCATCATTCATGGAAAGGCGGAGCACGAAGAGACCAAAGCCACGAGTTCGCGCGCTCTCGGCGATGGTAGTGGACACTATCTCGTCGTCCTGACGCTGGCGGATACCGATTACGTTTGTGATTACATCCGGCGTGGTGGAGACAGACAAGCGTTCCTGGAAAGATTTAAGGGCGCGCATTCGCCCGGCTTTGAGCCTGACTCACACCTACAAACAGTTGGCGTAGCTAATCAAACCACCATGTTGCGCGGGGAAACTGAGGAAGTGCAACGCCGAGTTCGTCAGGCGATCATTGATCGAGACGGGCCTGAACTTGCTGAGAAAAATTTCCGGTTCTTTGACACGATCTGTGGCGCCACACAGGAGCGCCAGGATGCATTGCGCGAATTGCTGGACGTGCGCATGGACCTGTTGCTCGTCGTTGGCGGGTACAACAGCTCGAATACATCGCACCTGGCCGAGATGGGCGAAGAGAAGTTGCCGACATATTTTGTGCTGAACGCTTCGCGGCTCGTTTCCGCTACCGAGATCAAGCACTACAACTTGCACGAGAAACGGGAGGTCGTTTCACACTTTTGGTTGCCGAATGAGCCCGCTGTGATCGGCATCACCGCCGGCGACTCCTGCCCGAACAACTTGATCGAAGAAACGCTGATTCGGCTTTTTGAATTACGCGGCATCTCACGCCGAGATCTCGAGCTGGCAGCCTGATCAAAAAATTTCTGCAAGTTAGAGCGATTGAAACTCGCTCGCTTCCCGTTGCGGCTTTACCTTCTATCTCGCCGATCCCTCGGCTCGATTGACCTCAATGGTCCGCGGGGCGGTTCAACTGAACCGGCCCTATCTGCACGCAAATGGCCCGCGCACCACGAAGTAAGTTTGTATGGCAAGAGCGATTTGGAAAGGCAGCATCAGCTTTGGGTTAGTCAACATACCGATCGCGCTCTATCCAGCTACGCGTCGCGAGGAACTGAAGTTCCGTCTTCTGCGCAAGTCCGATCTAAGCCCGGTGAACTACAAACGCGTTGCTGAAAAAGACGGCAAGGAGGTCCCGTGGGAGCAAATCGTTAAGGGCTATGAGTACGAGAAAGGCAAATACGTCGTACTGCAGGACGACGACTTTCAGCGCGTTGATCTCGAAGCAACTCAGACCGTCGACATCCAGGACTTTGTCGACCTGGAAGAAATCGATCCAATGTACTTCTATAAGCCGTACTATCTGGAGCCGCAGAAGGGCGGAGACAAAGCCTACGCGCTCCTTAGGGACGCTTTAAAAGAGACTAACAAGGTCGGAGTCGCGAAGGTTGTCATCAAAACGCGGCAATATCTGGCGGGTGTTAAGCCAGAGGACGGTGCGCTCGTTCTTGAGTTGATGCATTTCGCTGATGAACTCGCGGACCCCGAGAAGCTTCATGTCCCAAAGAAACTGGAAGTCGGGAAACGGGAAATGAATATGGCCAAATCACTCATCGGCAGCATGGCGTCGAAATGGCAGCCTGAAAAATACAAGGACGATTACCGCGAGGCACTCATGGAGGTGATTGAGGAAAAAGTGGAAGCTGGCGGAAAGGAAATTGAAGAGAAGCCGAGGAAAGCACCTAAACCGACCAAGGTGATCGACCTAGTAGCGGTTTTGCAAAAGAGCCTCGAGCAAAGTGAAGCGAAAGGAAAAGCCAAAGGCAAATCACGCGCGAAAACGAAGCAACCTGCAAAGAAAGCGGCGTAACTGTAGCGGCGGTCTATGACCGCCGATCGTCGTGTACAAACCAATTTCGGCGCTTACGGAGCGCCGCTACAGCAAACCGCGATTTTCTTGACACTTTGTCTCGAAATCATTCAGCCTGAGCGGTCATGAATTCATTAACTCGGTATGCGGTTCCCTTCTATTCCATTATGCGGTTGGTCGTTGGTCTCATGTATTTTTGTCACGGCGCACAGAAAATCTTTGGATGGTTCGCGCCGCCGGGGCAACATGACGGTCATTTGCCGCCGCTCATGGTAACGGGCGGCTGGATTGAAGTCGTGGGCGGCCTGCTCATAGCATTTGGATTATTCACCCGTTTAGCCGCTTTCATCGCCAGCGGTGAAATGGCTGTGGCCTTCTTTATGATGCACGCAAAGGGCAGCATTTTACCGATTATCAACAAAGGCGAATTGGCGGTCGTGTATTGCTTCCTGTTCTTCTACATCTTCCTTTACGGGCCCGGCGCCTGGAGCCTGGATGTGATGTTGCGTAAAACCAAGCCTGTTAGCTAGATTCTAGAATTCAACGTTTGGCGCTCCGTAATGAAACACTTTGTAATTTGGCTGTTGTTCGTTGCGAGCTCGGTGCTTGGAGCTGAAGAGGTCAAAGATTTCGGCCGTGACCGGCTTAACAGCTCGCCTCGACATGGGGAGTGGGTTGATATCAAAACCGGTCAGCGAACAGTTAAAGCGTTCGTTGTTTACCCCGAGAGCAAAGACAAAGCGCCAGCGGTGCTGGTAATCAGCGAAATTTTCGGCCTGACAGATTGGGTCCGCAGTCTCTGCGATCAATTGGCCGAGAATGGCGTCATTGCCGTGGCGCCAGATCTACTTACCGGGCAAAAATTCGAAGACGTCGATGCTGCGCGCAAAGCAATCTCGGCCTTGCCACAAGAGCATGTAAAGGGCGATCTCGACGCAACATCAGATTATGTGTTGACGAAAATTCCGTCGTGCAACGGTACGCTCGCAGTGTGCGGCTTCTGCTGGGGCGGGGGAGTCACGTTCGCGTACGCGAATGAAAATCCGAAACTGAAAGCTGCGTATTCATTTTACGGTGTGGCGGCGGATTCGGCAGACAAAGTGAAAAACATTGCGTGCCCAGTCTATGGTTTTTATGCCGAGAACGATGAACGCGTAGATGCAACCGTTCCGAAGGCCGAAGAGTTAATGAAAGCCGCCGGGAAAAAGTATGAGCCGGTGATTTACAAGGGCGCTGGCCACGGTTTTATGCGCTCCGGCGAACCAACCAATCCTGCCGTTCGCGAAGCCGACCGAAAAGCCCGCGACGAAACGTGGGTTCGCTGGAAACATTTACTAAAACAATTGTGACCGAATTAGACCCGAAAATTGGGTCGAATTCGTTAGGCGTATGAAACACGCGCTCCTCCTTCTGGCTCTTGTGCCGACAGTGGGTTTTGCCCGGCGCGCCCGATAAACCAGTGAAGACCGCCGGCCAACAGGCTTACGGCGCGCTGAAGAAAGCAGAAGCGCCCTACATTGCGAAGGCACGCGCGACATATCCCGCCGCGAAGAAGCGCTATCTGGCTGGCCTGCCACCAAGTATCAATTTGAGGTTCGCAAGCGGCTAACGGATTCGGACGGCGGCGCCTTCGAAGAGGTCTTCGTTGAAGTCGAGGCCGTCAAAGATGGAAAAGTCTACGGTCGCATCGGTAGCGAGTTGGGTGCGGTCCGGTCGTATCGTCAATGGCAGCGCATTTCGTTTCCTGAGTCGGATGTTCTCGATTGCACCATTGTTCATCCAGACGGGCATGAGGAAGGCAATTATGTTGGGAAGTTCATCGACACATACAAGCCCGAATAGGCCTAACCAAGCGCTGGATCGAACCGCTGACCGGCGTGAAAATTGCTTTCGATGACTTCAACGCTGAAATCCGAAGCACAACTAGTTCTTATCACCGGTCGCTCAGCTTGGTCTCGTTAGCCGTATGAACCGCATTCGGGCTTTACTAGAACAGCTACGCGACGAGCTAAGCGATGGCAACGAGCACCGATTCGCGGGCGATGTTGACGCGGCGCTCGCTTCCTGTGATGCCACAGTGGCAGCTTTTGTTATGTCGGACGAGCTTTGGGGTGGTGCTGGTTCGATCGCCGACCAAGCATTGTGCGGGAGATCACCCGCACGTCGCCAACTCGAGCAGTTGCTCATTGAGCTTGGACGCGAGCAAATGGCGAGAGGCTACAGAAACCCTCGGGCAGAAGTGTAGACATCAGTCTTTAAAACCAGTCTGGTCAACTCAGCTCAGTAATGTTGGAGCGACGGTTGTGGTGATCTGTGTAATTGTCTTCCCGATTGCCTATCCTGGTATGCGATCACACAAAAAACATCTGACCCATCGATGAAGCCGACGGCCCCATCGCGAAACAACTGCGATATGATCGCCATGACGCCCTGCCGTGGCTTATCCATGTCTCATTAGATGATTGATGCGGAGCTGAATCGCTAGTAGAAAGAGCGGATTCACAAAAAACTTTGATGAATGTGGAAACGATCAATGTCTGGGCGCAGCTAATCGCGTCGATCGGCGTCATCGTTTCCCTCTTTTATGTGGCGGCGCAGGTCCGGCAAAACACGCGCTCTTCACGCGCGGTTGTGGTCGATTCGCTTGCCAGATCGATGCATGACCTTGCCATTCAGATGGCGCAAAATGACCAACTTTTGACGACTGCCAGCATGTTGAAAGACTGGAGCAACGCGTCGGAAATGGAGAGAGCGCGGTATGCATCTTTTATGCTGGGTTATTTCAAGCTATTCGAGAATGGATGGTTCCAGATGCGTCAAGGGACGCTCGAACGCGATCAATGGGAAGGGTACGACGCATTCTTGCGCACGGTTTGGATGGTACCAACAGTCAAGACATGGTGGTCCATGAGGCGAACGTTCTTCGCGCCCGGATTTCGGAAGTACGTCGAGAACCTCAAAGAAGCGCCCGGTGTCCCTTCACTCACTCAGCTTACGCGAACTGAAAAGTGATAACACAGAACATCTAACCAGGCGATGAAGCCAATCGCGGACCGTCCGTAGGCGCAGTTTGTTCTGTTATGAATGTTACTCTCAATTCGCGCTGTGGCTGATCTTGAGTTTCGTTAGGTCTACAGAACGTTAAGACCGATGTCGTTCGAACAAATATCCTATCTCGCACAAATTGTTGCCTCGGTGGCCGTGGTGGCTTCTTTGATCTTTGTTGCTTTACAGATCAAACAAAATACGGCCGCCCTCCAACGGAACGAACACAACTCCACCATGGAACAGTGGACTGTGATCCGCATGGCTATCGCGAAGCATCGCGACATCGCGGAGTTGATGACCTCCGGCCTTCATGGGGACAACCCGCTGGACGCAGCCGATCAGCTTCGATTGGAACAAATGTTGCAGGAAAACGCCTGGGCGGCCTTTCACATTTGGGACAGAACGCAGCGCGGAATCTTCCCGAAGGGGACTTTCGAAGAGACCGGTGGCGCACTCTTGGACACTTTGCTCAGAACGCCGGGTGGCGACACCCGGTGGCGCAAAGCCAAGCATATTGGCTTCCCTCCTGCGTTCGTCTCGGACGTGGACACCGCGCTCGGCAAGACCTAACCAAGCGATGGAGCCAACAGCGAACCGTCCGTGTGCCCAGCTTTCTCTGTTTATGAACGCCACTTATAACTCGCGCGGTAGCTCATCTTGTTCTCGTTAGGCCTCGCGCGCACACTTCAGGAGACCTCATGTTTGACCACGTCAAATTCGGAGTCAGCAACTATGCCGCGAGCAAAGCGTTCTTCCTCAAGGCACTCGAACCTCTCGACGTATCTGTTGTCTCGGAGGGGGCGCCGACGTACGGCGTCGAGCTTAGCCCAAAGGGCAAGGCTTCATTGTGCCTTTACCAAACCGAGGAGAAGGCGGCGCATCTTCACTTGGCGTTCAGGGCCGAGAATCGCCAGCAAGTCGAAGCTTTCTATCGCGCGGCTCTGGAGGCGGGTGGCAAAGACAATGGTGCGCCTGGCCTGTGCCCGGAATACCACGCGAATTACTATGCAGCTTTCGTCATCGATCCAGACGGGCACAACATCGAAGTGGTTTGCCACGAACCCGAGGCCTAACCAATCGATGGAGCCAACTCCGAAAGCGTTCGCGCGTAGGCTTGCCCATTTCATGGCGATACAACTTCAGCGTGTTTTCCACGACCCCGTGCCGTGGCTCATCTGTTCTCGTTAGACCCATGCAGCGCTTCGAATACGTGATCGCTGTATAATGGCAATTCTGGCATTCCGAGCACAGCCGAGAAGTCCGATTGCCGTTACCACCAATAGATCTGCCCAATCTTTCCATCGCTGTTTGTTGCGACAGAAAGCCAGTACCAATTTCCTCCAAGGGTCAGCTTGTATCGCCGAATTTCGCCGTCTCGTTTCTGCTCGCGGTCAGAGAAAACAAACGAGCCTAACGCGCCATGCTCCGCGAACCATTGCCAGAACGCCTTGCTTGTCGCTGTGTTTAGAAACAGACGCATCGGCGCCCTAAATACCGCTGGTTCGTAATCGCCCTTCAACAACCCGGACACTATTTGCTTGGCTTTCGCCGTGGTCATCGGATCCGGATCAGATTTCGGTTCTGGCCGCTTCAAAATTGGCAAACAGATGCCGGCGATATCGATAGCTAATTCATCGATGATCATGTCGCTATGATTCGTGAGAATGATGATTGTTAGTTTGTCATCGATGAATCGATAGATGACTGACGAAAACCCCGGTGTTCCGCCGCTGTGCTGGACCAGACGATGGCCATGATAGCTGTCAACGAACCAGCCGAAGCCATAATTGAATGATGCGTCCGCGCCATCATTGGTTGCCGTGGCCGTCCAGATTTGATCGAGGCTGGACCTACTCAGCAATTTTTCACCCGAAAGCGCTGCGTCCCATTTCACCATATCCTCAACGGTGGAAATAAGACTTCCCGCTGAGAACGCGATTGCTGGGAGGAGAATTGGCCGGTTCTCGAAACGATCGTTTTTCCATTCGTATCCTGAGGCGCGGTTCGGAACGAGCGGTTTCGGATCGGTGCTGCGTGTCGCCGCCATGCCAAGGGGCTTGAAGATGCGTTCGTCCACAAATTGCCAGTAAGATTTGCCGCTGACCTTCTCGATGATTATTCCAAGTAAATAATAACCGGTGTTATCGTACGCCCAGGTTTCGCCTGGTTGAAACTCAAGAGGCAATTTGAAAAACATCTTGAGCAGTTCATCGCGGGCCGGACTTGTTTCAAAGCCAAGGTCAGTTTTGAAAACGTCTAACCAGTGCGGAACGGCAACATGATTTTGAATTCCGGAGGTGTGAGTGAGCAGATGCCGAATTGTGATGTGCGCCACGCTTGTGGTGCTTCCGGAAAATATTCTGTGATGGGATCTTCAAGATGAAGCTTGCCGTTCTGAACCAGCATCATGATCGCAGCGGCGGTAAACTGTTTGGTATTCGAGCCGATTTCATAAACCGTCTCTCTTGTCGCGTTCGCTCTTAACTCGAGATTCGCGAATCCGTATCCCTGCGCTTTTGCGATTCGGCCGTCGCGAACAATCGCAAGCGAAAGGCCAGGGATATGCAACTGGCGCATCCGTGCCGAAACGTAATCGTCAATGTTGTCGGCTTTGGCAGAGATTGCCGCGCAAAAACCAATTAAAAGCGCGACAACGGCTGCACGGGACGCGACGGCCATCTGAATCGAATTACTGCCTGGCGCCTTGCAATTCGTCGGCGAGCGCGCCTGCATCGTAGACCTTTCGGAGCGCCTCAATAATCGCCGCGGAATCAACTGAAACCGCGCGGGCTTGCGTGTCCGTGAAAATGCAATCGTTCACCAGCGATTGAATGTTGCCGTCGAAAATAATGCCGACGAATTCGTTTGCCTTGTTCACCACCGGACTTCCGCTGTTGCCGCCAATAATGTCAGCGTCGGAGACGAAATCGAATTTCGTCGGCAGATTAAGGATCGATTTTTTGTCGAGCCAGTGTTTCGGCAGATCAAATGGCGGCCGATTGTCGTGTTCGGTCGCTCGCTGATATAAACCGGCAAAATCGGTGAACGCAGGAATTTGTTTTCCGTCCTGCTCGTACCCGCGCACCGTTCCGTAGGAGAGCCGCAGGGTGAAAGTCGCATCGGGGTAACTGCTCGTGCCTTCAATGGCAAACCGCGCCTTCGCAATGTCTGCGTAGGCCTGTTTTTTGATTTCATCCTGCGCATTATAAATCTTTCGCGTTTCTCTCGCTTGAGCATCAATCATGCGAGCGAGATCGATCATCGGATCGCGTGCGGCCTGTAGCGCAGCCGCATCCTTGCGGTAGAGATCTTTGCGGACAGTTGCGTCCTTGAGCTTTGTGCCAGTTACAAGCTCCACTGCACGCGCATGCGGCGACTTTCCAGTCAGCACTTTCTTCACCAACGGATTATCTGCGCCGAATGCCGTAGCAAAATCGGTCAGTGAATCCGTCAGTCGCAAGATCTCGTAATCGTCGTAGATCGGTTCGTCGGAAAACAGTTCCAGTTCCAGCGATTCGCGTGCGCTATCGCGAAACATCGGAATCCGTTCTCCGTTCGGTTTCGCGCGTTCATTGGCTGCTCGCAGAAGCACCCGCGCGTATTTGAAAAGATTGCCCGCTAATGCTCGCGGGCCGCGGTAGCCAACGCTGACCGGCCGTTCCTGCTCGACGTAATTGTATACTGGCGCGTTCTTCGCGATCTCATCCTGAGCGCGTTTGATTCGGTCGTAAGCAGAAACTGTGGATTTGAATTTTGAATCGCGCGCAATCGCCTCCCGCAGTTTTCGTTCGCGCGCTTCTAACTCCGACCAGATTTGCGGATCAAGCAGTCCAGCCAGATAACCGTCGTAACGTTTCCGATTATTTTGCTCGCCAAACAAGTCCTCGCGCGCTGTGCGTGCGTTCTCGAATGAACGCCAGCTGTAGGTCGATTCCAGGACTTCGCGACGGTAAAACAAGCTCAGGACATAAGGCATATAGCGGTCGCGCATGTCGGCCATTTCACCCAAAGTGAGTTGCCGATCGGTTTTGCCGGGGCTGCCGCTTACGAAGGTAAGTTCGCCGTCACCTGGCCCATTGGAATTGAATTTGAGAAAATGCTCGATCTTCGCCGGCTGGCCATTTTCGTACACCCGAAAAAGACAGATATCGAGGTCGTACCGAGGATATTCGAAGTTGTCAGGATCACCGCCGAAAAAGGCCATTTGCTGCTCCGGCGCGAAGACCAGGCGCACGTCGTCATAACGTTTGTACCGATAAAGATGATAGGCACCGCCCTGGTATAATGTGACTACATCCGATCGCAACCCGGTTTTATCTTTGCTTTCCTTTTCAATGGCAGCGATAGCGGCATTGCGCGCGCCGGAAGCCTGATCGCTTGTCATCCCTGGTTTAACCGCGCTGGTGACGCGCTCGGTTACATCCTCGATGGACATCAATACGTTCAGCTCCAGATCCGTGGACTTGATCTCATCGCCCTGCGTTTTCGCATAGAAACCGTCCCGGAGATAATTGTGCTCGGCGCTGCCAATCTTCTGCAAGGTGTCGGCGCCGACGTGATGATTTGTAATGACGAGCCCGTTCGGCGAAACGAAGGATCCGCTTCCGCCGGAGTTGAAGCGCACGCTGGCCTTTTGCAAATGTTCAAGCCACTGCGGCGACGGCTCGAACTGATATTTCTCTTTGAGTTGCTTCAGCGGCGGCGCGTTGAAAAGCCACATGCCTTCATCGGCAAATGCGGAGGCGGTCACTCCGACAACAAGGAGCAACAATGAGCAACTAAGCTGAAGGCGAAACGGCTTGTACATGCGCGAATCATAGAGGGCACGCACAAGTGGGACAACTACCGGCTTCGGTTCTAGGCCAACTTACGAGCGAACCTGTCAGCTTCCCCTACAGGCTTCGCGATGTACATTTCGGCGATGTTTCGGACCAAGCGTCGCAAAATTAAGCGCCTCGATTTCATTCTAGCCGGCGCGCAAAAATCCGGTACGACAGCGCTGCACTATTTTCTGAGCAGACATCCCGACATCTGCATGGGCGATCAGCAGGAAATCCATTTTTTCGATAATGACGCGATGTTCTTTGCTGAACCCAATTATGAGGAATTGCACAAGCACTATCCGCCGATTGGTTCCTCGACAATCACTGGTGACTGCACACCGAGTTACATGTATCACGAGCCGACAATGCAACGGATTTGGAATTACGATCCGAAGATTAAATTGCTGATTCTCCTGCGAAATCCGGTCGAGCGAGCGTTTGCCCATTGGAATATGCAGCGATGCAGAGGCCGCGAGCCTCTGGACTTTTTCGACGCAATTCGAGAAGAAAAAACGCGCATTGCTGGCGCGCCGCCGGCTGAAGCCCGCCGTTTTGCGTACCTCGAGCGCGGATTTTATGGACGCCAGCTCGAACGCATCTTCAAATTTTTCCCGCGCGAGCAAATCAAGGCCGTGAAGTTCGACGACTTCAAAACTCACCAGCGGCAAATGCTGGCCTCGATCTTCTTATTCCTTGGCCGCAAACCTGTGCGTTCATTGCGCAACAAAGACAGAAACGTTGTGCCGTACGAACGCGCGATGAACTGGGAGGAGCGCGTTTTCCTTTACAACCTTTTCGCAGAAGACATCGGCAAAGTAGAGCAACTGCTTGGCTGGGATTGCTCAGATTGGAAATTGTGATTTCTCCCCAGATTGTAGGGCAACCGCAACGGTTGCCGAGTTAGCAGGCGGAGCGCCTCCCTTACAATTTTTAGATCTGCTTGAATCGCGGACGCTGATTTGGATCCGCTGCAAGCAGCGCTTTCCAGCGCACGATTCGCGCACCTTGGGCTTCAAAAAGCTCGCGCAGTTCTGATGTGAAAAATGAAGAGCCGTCGGCGCGCCGGTTAAATTCCAAAAGAAGCCGCCCACCAGATTCGAGGAATCTTGAGCGCACATCGTTGATGAAAAATTTCCAGTCGGCTGCTGTCCATTCAAGCCATTCACCGTTTTCGCGCCGCGCGATTCGGTGGAAGCAGACGCGATGTGCGGTAACGAGATCAAATTTTCTGCCAAGATCGGGCAAAGGCGCCTGCGCATTGATTCGCCCCACCACGCGATTAACACCGAACAACTTGGTCGTGCCGCGAAAAAAAGGTTCATCATCCGGATCGAGGCCTAGCCCGTTGTGGCCAAACATCCGGCAGAGATAGAGAAAATATCCGGGGCCGCAGCCTAAATCCAGAATGTCCAGGGGCCGCGACCGATCAAGCCAGAGATCTTGAATCCGCTTTACATTAACGCCAACCCAGTAGTCTGCGTCCTCGTAGGCGTTGATCTTTCGCGCGTTCGGTCGATACGGATAATGCTCGCGCAGCCTAACCAACTCCGCTTTATCGATGCGAGCGAGAATCCGTCGAGAGCTTACTGGGTGCGTCCAGCGGGAAGCGTGCTCCAACAGACTTTCCGTCGCATCGCGGGTAAAGAGTTTTTGAAATTTTTGCGAAAACCGCACAGCAAACGATGCAGAAAAGAGGCGGTTTCCTCAAGGGCGACAGTTTTGCGGCGTCACTCCTTGATTTCGACTCGAACCAGACCGGTCGAACCTGCGCGGGTCATCAATCCGCTTGTCCAACCATTGCCGGATAAAAAAATTGCTCGTAATGCCAAAGCATTTCAAGATTCGCGACGGAGGATTTCTTCCATCGAATTTGTTGATAGTTGATTGTCCTTGGTGGAGCCAAAACTCAGCCATAAACCAGATCTGATATTATTCAGACTGAAACTGACGCCATCGCAGATGAGAACGCCGCCGGTCCCACTGCCTTCATATGCAATCGATTGAATTGGTGCGGACCGGGTTTCAATCGTCCATCTAGTCTCTTGAAACTAAACCGCTACGATACGCCACGACGTTCCAAGGCGCTTCCACCGCGAGCGCTGGATCTCGCAGCGTCTGGTAGGCGAAATCCGTCATTTTGGCAATGGCGCTCCGAAGCCGCCGTGTCGTGAACCAGTCTGGCCGGCGCACTTCAAAGTCGTTAGGCGTAAATTGTTCGGTAACATCAGCAGCAAAAACATCCGCCCACAATTTACCCCACACTCCTCGTGCGAACAGATCGTTATCGGAACGCAGTTCTTCTTCAATGTGTCGCGCCAACGCGGTACTAAGCCCGCAGTAACCAGTGTCGGTACGATTGTTTTGGCGAAGATACTCGGCGAGTGCCACTTTGCATTTCTTTGCTTGAAGCCAGGTCATTTCCTTTCCAACGGAGCGTAATACTTCACGGGCCACGCTGACTGTGAACGGCCCGACCGCTTCATTGCGTCGCACGGCGCGATCTCGAAACTGTGAGGAGGTTATGCCGATGGTATCGAGAAATTCCGGTATCACGCCGCGGCGAAGAGTTTCCTTGTTGAATGGGCGAGCAATCAGCTCGGCGCCGTGAGTTTCTGCCAATTCAATCCAACGTGAGAACCTTGAATCTGGAGATTGAGCAAACCCGAATGCGCCCGATTCGAACGAATCGGACCGGCGAAAGGCTTTGACCGAGTGGGAATAGCTCGAATTGATCCATTGCGACTGGTTACGCGGAAAGAGGATGAGCTTTGGTTGGAGGTTCAGCTCGTGGATTCGGTTGAAGAAAGTTTTGGTATTCTGTCGGTTTCTAAAGAGTCCCTCCAAAGCTTCAGACGAAATGATGATGGCCTGCGCAGGAGTTTCAGCAATTTCTGCGATGGATCTCGCCACCAGCGACTCACGATGTTCTCCTACGTCGAGTCCGGCCAAACCCTCCACCAGCGCGTGATGCGAACCGCGCTTCGTTTCGCTCTCAGGCACGAAATAACCATCGTTGAGCAATTCGGCGCGGTTCTCCTGCAAAAACCATTGGATCGAAGTGGTACCGGTCTTGTGTGGCCCCGCGTGGATGTGACAGATCCGCTTTGTCATGCCTGTAGGGCTTGAGTGTTATTCAGAAGGAAGGCGAAGCAGATCACATTTGCTCACCGACCCAGACAAAGCAAGCCTAGACATTGTTCACTCGACTCGGATTATCGGCACAAGTGTTGATCAAATCGCGAATATCGTTTATGCGGAAAAACACCAATGCCGGAGTATATTGACAAACCAGAACCACGCGGACAGACGATAGCCGCGGTTCTCGCCGTGGGCGCTATTTACCTGGCTCTGCCGCGCAACCTCGTTATCGGACCGATCTGGTTGCTACCGACGGTGATTGTCGTTTTGCTCGTGCCGACTGTAGTGAGCCATCGGGTAGGGAAACAATCACTCAATCGCCTTCTGGGATTCATTATTAACGGAATAACAACACTGGCGCTGATTGCCTCGGTAATCTTGCTTGTGCGCCTTTTGCCGACGCACCGCGAACCGTCATTGCAGTTGCTCCGTTCCGGCGGCCTGCTTTGGCTGACGAACGTGATCGTGTTTGCTTTGTGGTACTGGCGCCTGGACGGCGGCGGGCCAACTCTGCGAGAGAAGCAACGCAGGTTCGGCAGCAAAAGTTTCCTTTTCCCACAGATGCAAATCACGCACGACGAGCGACCCGAATTTGCGTGTGCGCGCTGGCACCCGCGCTTTGTCGATTATCTGTTCGTCGCGTTCACACAAAGCTCTACATTCGGTCCGACCGACGCGCCGCTGCTCGCGCGCTGGGCGAAGGTTTTGGCAATGATCCAGATCTCCATCTCGCTTAGCATTGTCGTCTTGCTGATCTCGGCAGCCGTTGGAGCTCTGTAATTCGCCGGTTCTCAGACTGTAGCCACGGCGCTGTGTGCCGTTCAGTTTTGTCAGCGCTTCTTTAACCGCCCCCAGCACGATGGCTACAGAGAAATTGTAAGCCGTGACCTACTTGCCGACTAAAATCAAGATGCCGGTCAACAACGCCAAAACTCCCATCACGATTGCACCGATACCAACGTGAAAGAGCGTAGTGATGCCAACAAGAATCAGGTAGATGGCGAGCAACAGCATTCCAATGTTTTTTGTCATAGCCGGTCTTTGTGACGCGAAGTGTGCGCCGTTGCACGCTTAAAACGCGCGGGGCTTGAAAATCAATGGACGAATGACGTTTTCCGAGAATGGACGCAGATGAGAGAATTGCCGTTTAGCAGTTCACGGCGCGCGCCGTTTTATTATTTACGCTGCTAATCGCGACGGGCGTTCAAGTTTCATTACGCTTGGACGGAACCAGAATTGCTTCGCTCATGCCGTGCAAAAACTTCTTATCTGCTGGAGCGATAGTAGCCAGCGCACCGCGTAACTTCACACGATCGCTTTCGACGAAATAATACGGGCACAGCCGTACGCGTCCTTTCATGGCCTTGAGTTCGCCTGAATTTGAATCCCAATAATTGTGCTCAAATAAACGGCCTTTGTGAAAACGCTGCATAATCGTTGGTGACGATTCAGATGTTGCCAAAGCGTGTTCGATTCGCTTTTCCCAATCTGCGTGCGGTAGGTCGCTCCCGAGGGTCACGCCGCGGCTGCCCCAGCCAAGCGGGGAAAAACCGCTCACTTTCAAGAGAAGATCGCGATCTTTCTGGCTGAACTTTGCAGCCTCCCGCCAGTCATGAATTTCCAAACGTGGAATAACTGCGTGCTGGGGCAAGGGAGTCGGATCGAGCAGCCAGGAGTAGGGAATTACTTCCTGTAATTTGATGAAGTACTTGTCGCCCAGTTCGCGTCGCCAAAATTCGCGCAGCGGCTGAAGCCAGAATAACGCGAACCACATTTTCTCCTCAAGATATGGCTTGATCGGCGGCGTGATTGTAATCCGCCCTTCGGCGTTCGCCCGTAGCGCATTTTGGACTCCGGGAATATTTGGCAGATCAAACAACTCGAAAAATCTATACAGAGAGCGTCCATCGTGCGGTTCGTAATTTTCTGCCGGCATCACGCGCCAGGACGGGGTTTGAGGTTTGAGATTTGAGGTTTGATTTAATCGCGCAGCGAGCCACTCCATCTCCGGCCGGTAAGTTGCCGATTCCTCGGAAATGACGATGTCGGCGCCATTTGGCACAATTGCGCGAAATCCCTCCAGCATACCGGTCGCGTTGCCTATGATGTCGTTATCGAATGAAGAATACGTCTGGTTTAACCAACCGGTTAGGCCAATACCGCCAGGGACGGAATCTATCTCGGCGATGATGTAGCCTTTCTCGGTGAGGATGAGATCTGGCCGGATTACTCGCGGCAAATCGTCGCGAATTTCCTTCCGCCGCGAAAATTCAATCAACTCTTTCGGTTTACCGGCGTCGAGATAACGCGCGACCCACTCAGGCTGTTTGCCTTTAACACTGAGCTGATACAGCTGATTGCAAGCCCGCTGAAAAACGAACAGGCGATGCCCGAGCTGCTCGAGGTCGGTGAGAGACTTACTTTCGATCGGAAATGCGTCCGGCGAGAGCAGCCACTCTTTCTCGGCGAAAAAACCCTCCTTTGGAAAAGCGGCGCGAATCGTGGCGAGCCGGTCCGGCTGTTCCTGCACTTGCATGTTAAAGAGAACGTCCAACGCTCAACGCCGAACGTCCAATGCCGAATCGACGGAATGTTGTAGGGCGTCTCTGTGAGACGCCGCTCTTGGGAAGGCGTTTGACACAAACGCCCTACAATCATCTTCCGCTTGCCATTTTCTTCAGCGCCAGCTTCACGAGTTCTTCGGCTGATTTGCCCGCCCCTTCGCCTTTCTGCTGCAAATCGTGCACCGCCTTATGCGCATCGACTTGTTTGTAGCCGAGCGCGATCAACGCAAGCACTGCTTCATTCGCCTGCTCCTGCTCAGGCGTCGGGGCGTGCGCGGCACTGGCTGCTTCCCATGCTGCGGCCACGCCGAGTTTATCTTTCAATTCGAGGACAATTCGCTCAGCTGTCTTTTTTCCAAGGCCGCTAATTTTCGAAATCGCCGCGACATCGGAGTTCACCACAGCTGCTTTGAAACTGGTCACGCTCAACCCGCTCAAGACCGCGAGCGCCAGCTTCGGCCCGATGCCCGAGACGTTGTTTACGAGCAATCGGAAAAGATCACGCTCGGCTGCTGTCATGAATCCATAAAGTACGTGCGCATCCTCGCGCACCGCCAAGTGCGTAAGAATACGGATCGGTTGCCCGACAGAGGGCAGCTTGTCGTAGCTAGACAGCGGAATGAAAACTTCGTAGCCAACACCGGCTACATCCACGATCGCCTGCGTGGGCAGGGCGTTCACGAGTTTACCATCAAGGAACGTGATCATGGGTTCGTTAAGGCGTTGAAGAGTTGAAGCGTTGAAGCGACGATGCGTTCCTTGTCATTCTGAGAGCAACGAAGAATCTCTGATATTTCTGGAGACCGTCTGTCACAAAGCCGATAGCCACAGATGTTTCGCTTCGCTCAACATGACAGACGAAAAAGACGCTTCAACGTTTTATCGCTTCAGGCAATCACTCTTGTTTCAGCACCAGCGTCAGATCGACGCGTTTGCCTTTCGCGATGTTGAAACCACTGACTGTAAAGAATCGCCAGCTTGCCGGTGGACTCGCAAAAATTTCGCCCGCCACGGACGTCGGTAGAACGATGAAACTTCGGCCGGGTGCGCTCATGAACTCAACGGCGCGGCGCCTGTTCAGCGGGGTGAGAAAATCTTGAACACGGGAACGAAAATACCAGACCAGACTTGGTTCCTGGAATTCGACGGCAGCAAATTGCATCTTCGGCTGCAATGATGTGCGAGACACTTGAAAGAGCTGATAGGCGGGAAAAAAGCGCGCAACCATTGGCGGGATCACGAGTGCAATTCCGATCCAAACGCATGCGACAGTGATGGCAATCATTGCAAATGAGGAGCGCCGTGTTTCAGCCATAGCTGGTTGCCAGTACCGCGCAAGCAGAAGCGCAAGCAGCGGAAAAGCAGGCAGCGTGTAGTGCGGTAACTTCGTGCTGACCAGGGTAAAGATGAGAAAGATGATCGCGATCCCAGTTAGCAGATAAGTGTCGATCAGCATTCCTCTGTAGCCGGTCTTGCTGACTCCGCTTTCTTCTCTTCGCCATAGCTTGCGAATTAGCCATGGCAACTTGATCGACCACGGAAAGAAACTGATGAACACGGTGACAAAATAAAACGGCAATAATAGCGCGTACATACCGAAGGAGCTCGCGCCGTGACCTTCCAATGTTGAAAATGAACGGCTGACAACGTGTCGTCCGATTCCGATCGCGAAAAATTCGCCGCGTGTTTGAATCAGCGCTGGAATTCCCCAGACCGCGATGATGGCAAGCATCAGCATAACACCAATCGCAAACTTGAAGAGTCGTACCAGTAGCCAATCTCGCGTGTAGATAATTACCACAGCGACAGTCAATAGCGGTGTCCATGCGATTGGGCCTTTAGCAAGAAAGCCGAAGGCAAGCGAGATGTAGAAAGTCAGCCACCAAATCGACGTTTGATGTTCGATGTTTGATGTTTGATCTACTTTTTCTGATTTGAGCGTTGGGCGTTGAGCGTTGGGCGTTCGGCCTCGAATCAGTTCATATCCAGCCCAATTCGCCAACGTCACGAACAACACGAGCCACATGTCGGCGACAGCGGCCTTGGCGTGAACGAACGTCTGGAGCGAAAGCGTAAAGATAATTGCAGCCCAACACCCGGGCTTTTCTCCTCCGATTCGGCGACCCCATCCCAGGATCACAAGCGCTGTTCCCGCTGCGGCGATTGCCGACGGGAATCGCGCCGCAAAATCGTTTTCACCAAAAATGTGATAGCTGGCGACCTGTGCCCAATAGGTGAGAGGAGGCTTATCGAGTCGAAGTTGATTATTAAAATACGGAACGACGTAGTTCGCGCGCTCGATCATTTCGCGTGACGCTTCGGCAAAGCGCGGCTCATCGCGATCGATCAGGGGCAAGCTCCATGTACCAAGAATGTGAAAGACGACGCAGCCAAAAAATAAAATCGCATACTTTGTCGTCGTCGAGTTTATCCTGCTCATGCTCCTACTCGTGCTCATGCTCGGTTCTGGTCGATTAGGAGCAAGAGAATAAGCAAGAGTAAGAGTTGAAACCGTTAACGGGAACTCATTTGTGAAGCTCAGCACAGCTCTGTATTGGCTCATCGGGATCGCAACCGCGGCGACCGCGATCGCGGTGTCATTTCATTTCGATGACACCGTGCGCGACTTCATGATGCAGCATCAAAACCCTGCGATGCGCAGCTTCATGCGCTACGTCAGCTTATGGGGAGATTGGCCGTTGCATACGGCAATAGGATTGATTCTCCTCGGTTTCGCGTGGCGCCGCGGCAGCCGGGAATGGACACGAATTTTCCTCGCCATGTTGCTGGCCATGATGCTGGCAGGCGTAACAGGGACCGTGATTAAGCGCAGCGTTCCCCGAGCGCGCCCGTCAGTGCACACCGAAACGCGTTGGGGTGGTCAGCGCTTTAACTCGAAGTTTCACTCTTTTCCATCCGGACATGCCGGCGCCTCGACGGCATTCTTTGGTGTTTTGCTTTTCGCGCGTCGACGCGTCGGCCTTGCATGCCTCTCAATCCCGATTCTGATCGGGTTCTCGCGGATGTACGTCGGCGCGCATTATCTCTCCGATGTTGTGTGCGCCGCTGTATTGGGATTTTTGTGCGCTCTACTCGTCAAGAGCCTGCTGTTAATCGAGCAGCAAACGTCAAATACGGAAGATCGAACATTGGACCCGCGGAGGCGCAGATGATTTAGAGCTGCGCTTTGGGTCTGAAGTAAAGGCGTGATTTTAACGATGCGCATCAGTTGGACCCCGTTAAGTAATGCGCACGACTCTGTAATCGCACCCGCCCCTGCGCGAGTTCGCACACCACCCCGGTCGCATCTTCGAAGCACAAACGCCGACTCAACTGCTGGCAATTTTTAGGGGCTGGTTCCGGGATTTAATGGATGCTTAAGTGCGAGCGCTTGCTGGGCACGCGCTCTGTTAACGGTGTCGGTGTTGGATTGTTAGGGTTCGTATCAGGGACTAAAATTCGCCGTCTCCGTAATGGGTCCACCCATTGTGATTGAAGCTGGATCATTCATGCCAGTATAGGAGCCCGTGCCGCTGCCCACCCAGTCGAGAAAAGTGAAGCCCCGATTCGGTCTTGCCTTTATGGTCACACGCGCTCCAGCGTTATGCCACCCGCTGGCCGGTGTCACTGTGCCGCCAGGTTCCGCACTCATCGTCAGGAAGTACTGCGTCTGAAATGTTGCCGTGTAAGTCTTGTTGGTCGTCGGAATGACAACGTGCGAGATCGTTCCGTGATCACTCCATTTCGACCACAGATACTGCACACCTGAGCCACCGCTTTGAGGTGAAGTGGTGGCAATGGTGTGACTCGAACCGGCTGCCCAAGTGAACTGTTGCTGGGAGCTGTAGGTCGTGCCGTCAACGGAGAAGGTGCGGCCAACGGGGTTTGTTCCCACATTTACCAACGCTTGTTGGTGTTGCTGTAGGTGAAGGCGTTGCCGTTGTGCCGACTACGAACTGCGATTGGCCTGGGATGCCGTTGGCGAAGACAGTCCCCAGCTGGTCCTCGTTCGCTGAAGCTTCGGAGGGCGCACCTTGTTCTGCAACAAATCGCAAATCACCAATCAACAATCGAAAATGCAATGCGGAGGGGGTGAGATTCGAACTCACGAGACCTTTCGGCCTTCCGGTTTTCAAGACCGGCGCGATCAACCGCTCTGCCACCCCTCCGGAAACTGGTGATCAGTGAATAGTGATGAGCAATCGGCGCGCAAGTATAGCAGGAACTCAAAGATTTGCTCGACAGAGGAATATGTTCAGGTGAACTTGCCTCGTGCTCGTGAACAAGAAGTTCAAGCCGGTGATCTTGGAAACGCCGCAGAGTAAGCAGGCGATTCCGGGGCGCGGCGCGTCCTGGAGCCCGGCGAACCGATTTGAAAAACTGCATATCGATTTAACCGACCCGGATGTAGTCGACGCTGCCTGCGAGACGGAAGAAAGACCACGCCGTCCGACTCAATATTTTCGCGATGGCACTAGAACAATCATCACCCGCAATACGAGTCCGGATGTTGGTTTCGAAACAAGTTTAAATCCATATCGCGGTTGCGAGCATGGGTGCATCTATTGTTACGCGCGACCGACGCATGAGTATCTCGGGTTTTCCGCAGGTCTTGATTTCGAGAGCAAGATAATGGTCAAAACCAATGCTCCAGAGTTGTTGCGCGCCGAACTCGAATCACCGCGATGGCAACCGCAGACGCTCGTTTTGAGCGGTGTGACCGATCCATATCAACCGGTAGAACGAAAATTGCAGATCACGCGTGGCTGCTTGGAGGTCCTGGCAAAATTTCGCAACCCGGTAGCCATCATCACGAAGAACCATCTGGTCACTCGCGATATCGATATTTTGCGCGAGCTCGCGGCGGACAATGCTGCGGCAGTCAATATTTCAGTGACATCTCTCGATCCAACGTTGCAACGAGTGCTCGAACCGCGAACATCCTCGCCGCCGGGTCGCCTCCATGCCATCGAACAACTTCGTGCAGCAAAAATCCCGGTTGGTGTGATGGTCGCGCCAATCATTCCCGGTTTCAATGATCATGAGGTTCCGAAGATCCTGGACGCTTCCGCAAAAGCCGGTGCGCAGTTCGCCGGTTACACAATTGTGCGTCTGCCATGGGCGGTTGCACCTTTGTTCGAGCATTGG
>DATARG010000171.1:0-15374 GCA_036264275.1 Candidatus Udaeobacter sp.
TCGCCTCTGCTGCAGAAATAATTGCTTGAGCGGTACCAATTCGCGCAGAACTGGCCGCCGAATCTTTTCAGGAAGTCTGCCTGCCAATCCTTCCAGTCGCTCGGCAATGTGAACGAGAGTGCTTTGATTCATTGTTGAAAAATGAAATCCGAATGACGAATGGCTACGCTGCGATTATAAGCCTAGCATGAATTTGAACATCGAAATACTTTCGAAAGCAGCGGACCAGGCGCGCGGTTTGTGCATGGACGCTGTGCAAGCCTCGCAATCAGGGCATCTCGGCCTTCCACTCGGTTGTGCGGAAATCGGCGCGGTGCTTTTTGGTCATGCGCTGAGATATAATCCAGACCAGCCGCGCTGGATCAATCGCGACATCTTCGTGCTCTCCGCCGGGCACGGCAGCATGTTTCTTTACGCCTGGCTGCACATGAGCGGCTACGATTTGCCGATGTCGGAAATCAAACGTTTCCGGCAACTGCATTCTAAAACGCCGGGACACCCCGAATTTGGCGAGACACCCGGAGTGGAATGCACCACCGGACCGCTGGGTCAGGGGGTGGCCAACGCCGTTGGAATGTCCGTGGCAACGAACATGGCCGCCGCGCGGTTCAATACTGACGAGCACAGAATTTTCGACCAGCACGTGGTCTGTTTGTGTGGTGACGGCGACATGCAGGAGGGCGTCGCTTCGGAGGCGTGCGCGCTCGCCGGTGTTTGGGGCCTTGATAATCTAATTTTTATTTACGATTCCAATGCCGTTACGCTGGACGCCCCTGCAAAGCTAACGCAATGCGAGGACACGGCCCAGCGGATGAAAGCCTACGGCTTTGACGTTCAGGAAATCGAGGGCCAGGACATGCGAGAGTTTCTGGACGCGTTCGACGTCGCGAAACGCCGCGATAACGGCAAACCGCAGTTCATCATCGCGCATACGCTGATCGGAAAAGGCATTCCCGAAGTCGCGGGCACATACAAGGCGCACGGCGAAGCGGGCGCGAAATACGTCGATGCAGCTCGCAAGGCGCTCGGCTTGCCAGACGAACATTACTTCGTGTCAAAAGACGTTTACGATTATTTCGCCCAGCAAAAAAAGACGTTGCTCGCCGAGTACGATCGCTGGGAAAAAACTTACGACGCGTGGCGCGCGAAAAACCCCGACAAAGCGAAGCTGCTCGATGACGGCTTCGAACGAAAAGTGCCGGCCGATTTGTTGTCGAAGATCCCGGAGTTTCCAAAAGACGCAAAACTGGCGACGCGCAAAGCGGGTGGCGAAGTGTTGCAGCCGATCGCACAGGCAATGCCGTTGCTCATGAGTGGGAGCGCCGATCTGTACGGATCGACAATGAATTACATCAAGGACGGTGGCGATTTTTCACGTGACAATTTCGCCGGCCGGAACGTCCGTTTCGGCATTCGTGAACATGGCATGTGTGCGATCCTTAATGGCATCTCGTATCATGGGCTGTTTCGCGCGTCGGGCGCGACGTTCACGGTATTTACCGATTATTGCCGTGGCGCCATTCGGCTCAGCGCCTTATCGAAGCTGCCAACCCTTTACATTTTCACGCACGATTCGATCGGTGTAGGTGAGGACGGTCCGACGCATCAACCCGTGGAGACCGTCAGTTCGGTTCGTTTGATCCCGAATATCGACGTGCTTCGGCCCGCTGATCCGGAAGAAACCGCCGGCGCGTTTGTCGCCGCGATGCAGCGCACGGACGGCCCGACGTTCCTCGCGCTCACACGCCAGACTGTTCCGATGTTAAACGAGATCGATGTAAGTCTGCGTCGTGAAGGAGTTTTGCGCGGCGGTTATATCGCTAAAAAGGAAAACGGCAAACTCGAACTGATCATCCTTTCGTGCGGGAGCGAATTACAGCACGCGCTCACCGCAGCGAAAGAGCTGGGCGATGGCGTCCGCGTCGTTTCCATGCCGTGCTTTGAAAGATTTAACCGGCAGCCACAGAATTACCGCGAAGAGGTTTTACCTAGCGACTGCCGGAAACGCGTCGCAATTGAAGCCGGCGTGACTGAGATTTGGTACGAATATGTCGGTCTAGACGGAAAAGTCGTCGGACTACACGACTTCGGCCTGAGCGCGCCCGGGCCCGAAGTAATGAAAGAACGCGGCATCGACGCACAGCACGTGATCGAAGCAGCGAAATCGCTGAGCTAAAGACGATTGACCGCAATCACCTCTTCCGGATGCGACGAGACACGCCGGCGGTTCAGGTGAACCCTACCCTAGAACGCTTCTTCTGGTTCGCTCACGTTGCGGGCGCGAGTTTCGAAGCGTGTGTATTCCTTCAGGAATGTGAGCGGAATTTCGCCGACAGGGCCGTTGCGCTGCTTGGCAATGATCAGTTCGGCTTCACCCGCTTTTTCCACGCGCGCCTCTTCGTCTTCTTCGTAAAGCTCCGGCCTAACGAGTAATCCGACCAGGTCTGCATCCTGCTCGATCGAGCCAGATTCGCGCAGATCGCTCAAACGTGGCTTGCCGCCGGTGCGTTGTTCTGGTTGCCGGTTCAATTGCGCTACGACGATGACAGGAATTTTCAATTCTTTGGCCAAAGCTTTGAGCCCTGCGGAAATTTCCGAGATTTCGAGCTGACGATTATCCTGCGCGCGTCGCGAAGTTGACCTGAGCAATTGCAAATAATCAACGATGATGAGGCTCACATCCTGCTGCGCCTTGAGCCGGCGCGCTTTTGCCCGCAGTTCCAGAATGCTGAGGCTGGCGCTGTCATCGATGAAAATCTTGGCTTCCGCCAATTTTGACGCTGCAGCAGTCAAGCTTGGGAAATCCCGCTCGCCTAAAAAGCCGTCGCGCACTCTTTGCAAGTTTACACGGGCGCGGGAGCAAAGCAGTCGTTGCACGAGTTGCTGACTGCTCATTTCCAAGCTGAACACGCCGACGGGCAGCTTCTCGCTGATTGCTACATATTCGGCAATGTTCATCGCCAGCGCGGTTTTTCCCATGCTCGGTCGCGCTGCAATCACGACCATTTCCGAAGGATGCAAGCCGCTGGTCATTCGGTCGAATTCTGCAAAACCGGTTGAGATTCCGGTGATGCTGCCCTTGCGTTCGTAGAGCTTCTCAATGGTCTCGATCGCTTGCATCGCATGATCTTTCATCGAGAGCATCTGGCCTTTGAACCGATCTTCGCCGACGTCGAAGATCTTCTGTTCCACTTCGTCCAGTAGACTGTCGACTTCGTCCTGCTCTTCGTAAGCCCGGCGAACGCTCTCAGTGGCGGCGGAAATGATCTGTCGCAAAATGTATTTGTCGCGAACGATCTCCAGGTAGTACTGCACGTTGGCCGCGGTCGGAACGAACGTGAACAAATTCGTGACCAATGCAGCGCCGCCGACGCTGTCCAGCAGGTTCCGATCGCGCAGCACTTGTGTGAACGTGATCAGGTCGATCGCCTGCCCCGCGTTCCAAAGTTCGACAAGAACCTCGTAGATCGTCCGATGCGCCGGAACGTAAAAATATTCTTCGTTAATCTTCTCGACGCATTCCGCGATTGTTTCACGCGGAGAAATAAGCATTGAACCGAGAACACCTTGTTCCGCTTCTGAGCTATGCGGGGGCGCTCGGTGAACATCCTGCGCAGAACCTGTTAGCGAAATGGGAACAACTTTTTCGCCACTTCGCGCCGCCGAACCTCGGCCAGCGCCATTTCCCGCTTTACGAGGCTTTTCTCCTGTCCATGCGGACGATGGAGTCGCCATTTATTTCTTTTCTTGTTTTGGCTCTTCTTTTTTCCTGTGGAAAATTCGACGTTTCCTTTTGTCAGGTTCTTCCGGCGCGGCGGTGGGCGTCGCAACAGCCTTTGGTTCTGCTGCCGATTTCACCTGAAAGACAAGTTGCGCCGTCACATCGTGATGGAGCTTAATGGCGACCTCGTGCTCGCCGGTGTCTTTGATCGGGCGCTCCAGAACAATTTTGTGTCGATCGATCTCTGCGCCGACTTCGTTTTTCAGCCGGTTCACGATATCCTGTGCCGTCACTGATCCAAATGCTTTACCGCTTTCGCCAGTCTCTAATGTGAAAACAAATCGCGCTTTGCCGATGCGGCGTGCGACTTCCTGAGCCTCGTTCAACTCGCTCGCTTCGCGTTCAGCGCGCTTCTGCTTAAGCGTATTAAGCTGGCGCAAAGTCGCCGGTGTAACTTCGTACGCCATTTTGCGCGGCAGCAGATAATTGCGCGCATAACCGCGACGGACTTTCACCACGTCCGCCTCGGCGCCGAGCCCCGGAACATTTTCAGTTAAGATGAGTTCAGTTAAAGGCATGCTGATGTTTTTGTAAGACGCGCTGCAAAATTTTCAATCGCGAATTGTGTCCGGGGGCGACGAGTATAGAACCGAAGCGCGTACTGTCAATGAACGATTGAAATTCGCCGTGCAATTTTCGTTTTTACGCCGCGTGCCGAGCAACGGATCAGATCATGCCGAGCTTCATTCGACCGGCTTCGCTGATCATGTTTTGGTTCCACGGCGGATCCCATACGAGCTGCACGTCGGCTTCGTCGATTCCGTCTACGCTTAGGATTTTGCTTTGCGCGTCGTGTGCGATCGCCGGTCCCATTCCGCAACCAGGTGCCGTCAAAGTCATTTTCACTTCGACACGCGTCCCGCCGTCATCCTTTTTCATCAACCGACAGTCGTATACCAGACCAAGGTCGACGATATTGACCGGGATCTCCGGGTCATAACATTGCCGGAGTTGGTTCCAGACGTCTTCATCGGAAACTTCGCCATCGGTGCGTGCTGCTTTTTGTGTCTGTTGCGCCTGCGGCTTTTCCAATCCGAGCGCATCCAGATCTTTCTCCGCAACTCGCGCCAGACCCTGATAAGTTGCGACTGTATAGCTACCTCCGAGGCTCTGTGTGATCACGCCCTGGGTTCCGGCCGGAATGGTTGTCTTTTGTCCGCTGGGAATCTGGATCGCCTCGCAATCACGCTTGACTGTAAATTCGGTGTTTTCGTACATGGCTTTTACCCTTCAGGCATACTATGCCACAGGACAGAAAATGACGAAGCACGAATGTCGAATTCCAAAGAAATGACGAACTACTCTTCCAGCGCTCTAAGCGGTGGTGATTCGTGCTTTGATCATCGTTTCGTCATTCGTGATTCGGATTTCGTCATTCTCAGTACACGTCCCGCTTGTAGCGTTTCTCGCTTTTCAGCTTCTCAACGTACTCGTTCGCTTGATCGACGCTTTTGTCGCCCTGCTCCTGGACAATCTTGCGCAGCGTTGCATCAACGTCCTTGGCCATGGTGCGCGCGTCGCCGCAGACGAAAAACTGCGCGCCCTCGGCATCAATCCATTTCCAAATGTCGGCGGCATTGTCAGCCAGCTTGTGTTGGACGTAGACTTTGTGAGCCTGATCCCGTGACCAGGCGCAGTCGAGCCGCGTGAGAATCCCCTCTTTCATGAACGCGTCGAAATCCTCTTCATAGGCGAAGTCGCAGTTCACGTGCTGCGCTCCAAAGAAGAGCCAGTTTTTTCCCCTAGCACCGGTGACCTGGCGCTCCTGTAAGTACGCTCGGAAGGGGGCAATACCTGTGCCGGGCCCAACCATTATAATCGGCGTATCAGGATTTTCCGGCAGGTGAAAATGTTTTGCGTTGCTTGGGAAAACCGGCACTGGCACGTGGTCTGCGCGTTCGGCAAGGAATGAGGAGGCCACGCCTCTGCGCAGTCGACCATTACTTTCGTAACGAACGACATCCACAATAAGGTGCACTTGATCGGGAAACGCCTTCAAACTCGAAGCCACCGAATACAGTCGCGGCTGCAATTTCGAGAGCAGCCCGACAAATTCCTCCGGCTTGAAGCGTACAGACGGATGCTCTATGAGGAAATCAACCACTTCCATGCCCCAGAGATATGTCTGGAGATCCTGTTTGCGGTCCGGAGCCAGAAGATAACTGAGCGTGGGCGCAGCGTCGGCGCGCTGGGCGATGGCTTTCAAAAACTTTGGTGTCGGCTGGGTGACGCTGTAATCGCGCAACAAGGCTTCTCGCAACGTTGTCGGCTCGCCTTTCAGCCGCGGAACCTTTTCATCGCCGATGGCGCCCAGCGCCTGAATGATTTCCTCCACGAGGCCCGGATCATTCGTTGGATACACGCCGACAGAATCGCCCACCTCAAAGCTCAATCCCCATCCCGTGAGATCGAGTTCAAAATGGCGCGTGTCCTTTTCCGATTCCGGCCCGCTCAGCCGGCGATTAACCAGCATCCTGGCGGGAAAAGGATTGATCCGCGAAAACGGCAGGGCAGCAACAGTGGCAGTGGCTTCAGTCATAGCAGCATTTTTTAGCGGCAATTTGTGATCGCCGCAAATGTTCACCCGTCATTTCCAATCTTGAGCATCAGGCAACTTCAAACATTCTTTGAGGAACGTTTCGATCGGCGGGTTGCCTTCGATCTTTCCGCGGCCGGCGCTATCGCGAAATCCACCTGCCGTTTAAAAAGATCAACACGCGCAACAAACACGGATAAAACGTCGCCAACTTTGAATTTTTTTCGAGATCGTCTGCCTATGAGCTGGCGCCGCGTGGGATCAAACACGTAAAAGTCATCCGTCAGCGATGAAACGTGGATAAGGCCGCTGACAAGAGCGTCGGGCAATTCCACCATCAAACCGTAATTCCGGATGTCCACAACTGCTGCTGAAAAGAGCTGTGGATTTCGACCGTCCAGTTGCTGCTGAAAAAACTCGAGCTTTTTCATTTGCGTTGCGTCTATCTCGGCGTCGGCCGCATTTCGTTCGGTTGCTGAAATGTGTTCGGCGATAGAAGCAATTTCCGCCATGTTCGGGTGGTAGGGCGCGCTCGCCGAGCGCGCCGAACGGCGTCCCGCGCCTGCGGGATCGCTAGGCAACGCGCGGTGCACGACCAGATCGGCGTAACGCCGGATCGGACTGGTGAAATGCAGATAATTCGTCTTCGCCAAGCCGTAATGGCCGAGCGGTTGAGGATCATAGCGCGCGCGTTTAAGGCTTTTCAGAAGGCCGATCTTCAGCGCCTGCTCTTCGGGTTTACCGCGGATTTCAGCAAGCAATCGTTGCAATTCAGTGCGATGCGTCAAATCGCCAACTTTGTAACCAAAACTGAGCGTGAACTCACGGTACTCTGCGAGCTTTTCCGGATCGGGATTCTCGTGAACGCGATAAATCGTTGGAATCGCACGCTTTTTCAGGTCTCGCGCCACTGCTTCGTTTGCCGCGAGCATAAATTCCTCAATCAATTGATGCGATTCATCGTTCTCGACGCGTTCCAATCGTAGGGGTTTGCCCTGTGCATCGACCCAAACTTTCACTTCTGGAAAATCGAGGTCCAGTGAACCTTGTTCGAATCGTTTTCGCCGCAACAGGGCTGCGAGTTCCCAAGCCAGATGAAGCCGCTCGCCCAATCGATCCCGGGCTGGCGACGTTAAAATCGCATATGCTTCTTTGTACGTGAGGCGGTGCGCACTCCGAATCACGCTCCGCGCAAAGCGTGTGCTTTTGGTCATGCCCTGTCTGTCGAACTGGATGAAAACCGAGTGCGTCAAGCGATCGACTCCTGGCTTGAGGCTGCAAACACCGTTGCTCAAGCGCTGCGGCAGCATTGGGATGACACGGTCGGGCAGATAAACACTGTTGCCGCGCCGCCGCGCCTCGCGGTCTAACGCGCTGCCCGGCTGCACATATGCAGCGACATCGGCGATATGCACGCCGAGTTGCCAACCGCCGTTTGGAAGTTTCTCCACATTAATAGCGTCGTCGAAATCGCGCGCATCGTCGGGATCAATGGTGACGATGAATTGGTTGCGCAAATCTTCGCGGCCGGCGATTTGCTGAGCATCAACACTTTCCGAAATACGCTCCGCTTGCTCCAACACATCCCGGGGAAATTCGGTCGGCAGATGATACTTCCGGATGACCGAAAGCACATCCACGCCTGGTGCCGATGCCGGCCCGAGCACTTCGATGATTTCGCCCTCCGGATTCACATGGCGTGATTGCCAGTCGTCGAGGCGAACCACGACTTTGTCGCCAACTGTAGCGGCGGTCTCCGACCTCCGATCTTTCTCTTCCGCTACTGAGCGGACGTAAATATCGTGCACGAAACGCGGATCATCTGGCACCACGTAGTAAAAATTTCGTGAACGCTGAAGCGTCCCTACAACGGTGTCGTGGGCACGTTCAAGGATTCGAATCACGCGCCCCTCGCGCCGTCCTTTTATCCGGCCGGCAGGCGCCTCAGGCGACATGCGCGCAACCACACGATCTCCATGCATCGCTGTGCCGACATTTTCCGCCGCAATAAAAACATCCGGCTCATTCGGTTTTTCGGAGCTAAGAAAGGCATAGCCGGCTGGATGGACAGATAACTTCCCGGTTACCAAGTCAGCCTCACCGGGCAAGACGTACCGATCCTTGCGAACTCGCGCGATCTCACCTGCGCGTTCGAGCTCCCGCAAAGTTGTGCGAAACGCCACTCGCGCTCTGCCGCTCACGCCAAGTTTCCGGGCGATTTCGACCTTGTTCAGCGGCCGGTAATCTTTCCTGGACAGAAGTGCGAGAAGTTGTTCTCTAATCTGGAGTCCGTTCACGATCATTTGAGCGAAATAATATGCTCAGTTTTGTCGATTTGACGCGATTTCAATAGGAGGTGCGACAATGCGAAGATCTGTAACAGGAGGTGCCGTCGCGGTCCTACTCACTGCAATCGTTCCGTTTGCGGCAGAAGGAGCGACGATGAAGATCACAAGTTCTGCTTTCCACGAAGGCGGCAACATTCCATCAAAGTTTACGTGTGACGGGTCCGACACCAGCCCGCCTTTGCAAATAAGCGGTGTTCCTTCGGAAGCAAAAAGTCTCGTCTTAATTGCTGATGATCCAGACGCGCCCGGCGGATTGTTTACTCATTGGCTGGTCTGGAACATCCCCACGCAGACCAGTTCAATAACGGAAGGCAGCGCGCCAAAAGGCGTGCAAGGTGCGAATGATTTCGGCAAATCAGGGTACCGGGGTCCCTGTCCGCCTCCAGGAGCGCATCGGTATTCATTCAAGATTTTCGCTCTCGATCACGAGCTGGAGTTGCGCTCTGGTTCAAAGCGGAGCCAAGTGGACGCCGCGATGAAGGGTCGCGTCATTGCACAGGGGGAGCTTGTCGGACGCTACGCGAGGAAAAAATAATCAGCTGTCTCCGACCGACGAACACGGGTCACGTCGGTACCTCACAAGCTCCATTATCGGCAGTTCGAATAATCGCGCGTCTGAATTAGTCTCACTCGTAATGCGCGAGCGAATCTGGAAAATCGGAGAGCGCGTTTTCAATGTCTCCCAGCATGGGTTGATCATGGGGGTATTAAACGTGACGCCGGATTCATTTTCGGACGGCGGTGAATTTCTCGCAGCAGACAAAGCAACAGAACGCGGCTTACAAATGGCAGCTGAAGGCGCTCACATCCTCGATATCGGCGGCGAATCGACGCGCCCGGGCTCAGAACCTGTCTCTATTCACGAGGAACTGCGTCGTGTCATTCCAGTGATCCAAAACTTGCGCCGAAAACTTGATATTCCTATTTCCGTCGATACCTGGAAAGCGGACGTTGCGCGGGCGGCGATTGAAGCGGGCGCTTCGATTGTGAACGACGTTACGGGCGGGCGCGGAGACGAACAAATGCTGTCGCTCGTTGCCGAGACCAAATCGGCCTTCATCATCATGCACATGCAAGGGACGCCCCGCACAATGCAGATCCAGCCGCGCTATACAGACGTCATTGCAGAAATTTCGGAATTTTTTCGACAACAATTTGCCCGCGCCATAGGTTTAAACATTGATCCTATGGCGATTGCGTTTGATCCGGGCATTGGTTTCGGGAAAACGCTAGAACACAACCTCGAATTGCTCGCGCAATTGGAGCGGGTGCGCGTGCAAGATAGAGCACTGGTGATCGGCGTTTCCCGTAAATCGTTTCTTGGCAAGTTGATCGGATCGCCGGAGGTCAGCGACCGGCATATACCTGGACTCGCGTTGACTTCGCTTTTGCGCGCGCGAGGTGCGGACGTGTTTCGTGTTCACGACGTTAGGCAGAATTTGTATGCATTGCGAGTAAGCGATGCGATTCTGCAGAGGACAAAATGATTCACCAACTCATCGATCTATGGCTTAGAGGCTGGCGGAGCCTGGTGGAAATCCTCCTGCTGTGGTTGGCCATCTATTACGGCTATCTCTATTTTCGTGGAACGCGCGGCGCAAAAGTCTTGACGGGATTAGCGATTGTTTTTCTGACGCTGACCCTGATTTCCACGCTGCTTAATCTGGTGGTAATTGGATGGATCGTCCGGAGTTTCTCGGTTTTTCTCGCCATCGCGTTAGTGGTGATTTTTCAACCTGAGCTGCGACGTGGTTTGGCTGCGCTTGGCGGACACCCAATTTTCTCGCTGACGAGCGAAAGACGAGAAACCGTTCACGATCTTGCAGAAGCGGTAACGCAGTTGGCGAACAAACAGTTTGGCGCACTCATCGCAATCGAGCGCGACACGTCGATTCGCGTTTACGAGGAGACGGGGGTAATCATCGACGGCGAGTTTTCTGTCGAACTGATGCTGACGATCTTTCATCCAAAATCCGCACTGCATGACGGCGGTGTAATCATTCGGAATGGACGCGTCGCAGCTGCGGCATGCATCTTTCCAGTGAGCCAGCGGGAAACACTGGACCGCAGCCTTGGATTACGTCACCGCGCCGGGCTCGGAATCACTGAGGAATCGGATGCGGTTGCGGTCGTTGTGTCCGAAGAGACAGGCGCTATTTCCATTTGTCATCGGCGCCGAATTGAGCGCAATTTCACTCCAGAGACGTTCCGTCAACGCATTGCCGAAATTCTGTTGCATAGCAGTTATGAAGAGACTGATTCTAAAGAACTGGCACGCGAAGTTGATCTCGCTTCTTCTAGCGACGACGCTTTGGTTCCTAATCAAAAAGAACGTAGCGACGACGCCGTCGCCGTCTGAAAGACCTTATCGACCACCGATAACGGAATCCCCGCGCTCTCTTCCGTAGCTGTGCGCCAGCGGCTTAACCCAGCTCCGCCGGGTTCAGCGCAAAAATCGCGACAGGTTTTCGTCTTCCCAACGGCGTGCTCGCCGATAATCGGGGAATTCGCGCTCGCGACGGTTGAACTCCTCAGTGTGAACACGCCGACGATTTCGCGAGAGCGGTTCCTCCGGCACCACTGAATGGAGCATCTCGTGATAAAGCACGTATCGCAAAAACCACAGCGGAACGAATGGCTGGTCCAGCGCAGGATTGATCCGAATCACCCGATCTTCTTCCTGAATCGTTCCGAAAACGAATTGTTCCCTCGGTCGATGCTTTCGCCGTCGTCCCCACCCCACTTTGTAGCCGCGAAGACGCTTTCGAAAATGCCGCTGGTTTAAATCATCAAAGATCGTGCGTAGATCGAAATGTGTCCCTTCGTGTCGCAAATTTAACTGCTGCTGCATCGGCAATTTCGGGTGCGCCAGTTTCCGTTTCGTTGTTTTCTTTTTTCTTCCCATTGGCATGCTCCAAAAAACAAACGCGACCAGGTAATGTAATGGCCGCTAATATAGTGACAAGCGAAGGCCCATTTTTTGTTGCCGAATTGTTGTAAGCTACTCTGTCGCAATGGGTTTTGTTTGGTCGATAGGATAAATCGCACAAACGATACAACCCTATACACTAACCCTTCTCTTAACGGGATTTATGTCTCTCGCGAACCGTGTTTCCGCATGATCGCGTGCTCATCAGGAGACAACGTTTTGCAGCAAACGCAAACTGCGTATAATCGTTTCAAGTTTCCAGAAAGGTCGAACGATTAACGATAACCAATGACGCCTTTTCTTCGAAAATTGCTTGGCCAAAATTGGCTTTTGTTATTGATCATGCTCGCCCTCGCTGTTTTTGGCGTCGTTGCAATCTACAGCGCGACGTCTTCACGCAGCGACCCATATGCAGCCGACTTCTGGCGGAAACAAGCAAACTGGGTGGTCGTCGGTGTCTTCGCGTTCATGTTGACCAGTTTGATTCATTACCGATGGGTTCGCTGGGGTGCCCTGCCGATGTATCTAGCCGGCATTTTTTTTCTAATCATGACGAAGTTTATGGGGGTCAAGGTTTATGGCGCGCGTAGCTGGCTGCATCTGGGACCCATTAATTTTCAGCCCGCGCAGCTTGCCGTTGTCGCCGGAATTATGGTGTTGGCGTTGTTCCTGACCCAGTTTCGTCAAATGCATCCCGCACTGCGGTTACTGCTTTCCGGAGCGATTGCGGGCGCACCATGTCTGTTGATTCTCATGCAACCAGACCTGGGCGAGGTCATTATATGGATCCCTGTGATGCTTGCGTTGTGGTTCGTTGCCGGTCTGCCGCTGCGTTATTTACTTTGCATTATTTTGATCGGGATTGCGTTCA
The DNA here is from genome assembly GCA_036264275.1 of Candidatus Udaeobacter sp. Classification (GTDB taxonomy): domain Bacteria; phylum Verrucomicrobiota; class Verrucomicrobiia; order Chthoniobacterales; family UBA10450; genus Udaeobacter. The sequence goes on from DATARG010000171.1 coordinate 12,466, forward strand.
TCCCAATTGCCATTAATTTTGGTCTCAAACCGTACCAGCAACAGCGGATCACTGCGTTTACACATCCCGACGTCGATAAACAAGGTTCGGCATGGGCGATCAATCAATCATTGATTGCAATCGGCTCAGGCGGCTGGTCCGGAAAAGGGTTCAAGGCGCCGAATACTCAGATCGAGCTCGGCTTTCTGCCTGCCACGGCTGTGCATAATGACTACATTTTCTCGGCCATTGGCGAGCAATGGGGATTTGTCGGCGGAGTAATTCTCCTCAGCGCGTTTGCTTTGCTCCTGTTAACGTGTCTTTTCGTCGCCTTTTTCGCCGGAGATCAGTTGGGTCTGCTTCTCGTCGTAGGGGTCACCACCCTTATTTTCACACACATCTTCCAAAATATGGGAATGACGATCGCAATGCTGCCAATCACCGGCGTGCCATTGCCATTAATCAGCTACAGCGGCTCGTTCGTGCTGATGATCATGTTCGGCCTGGGACTGGTGAATAGCGTCTGGATTCATCGTAACGCGCCCGCGTAGGCGGCCGATTCGGGTGCGATCGCCCGAATGTTTTGTGCGGCCGGTCTGGTCGTTCCGAAACGATTTACTTTCGCTCCTGCTTGCCTGTAGAGTCGGGCCGCGGAAATGGATACCGATTACAAGGTTAAGCTCGAGGTCTTCGAAGGGCCACTCGACCTGTTGCTATACCTGATCAAACAGGACGAAATCGACATTTACGACATCTCGCTCGAGCGGATCACCAGCCAGTACCTCGAGTATCTCCAAGCATTCAAAGAACTGAACATCGAGCTGGCTGGCGAATTCATTGTCATGGCAGCGAACCTCATCTATCTGAAGAGCCGAAGCCTGCTGCCTCGCGATCAACAGCCTCCCGAAGAAGATGCCGCGGAAGACGACCCTCGTTGGGAATTAATTCGGCAACTGATCGAGTACAAAAAATTCAAAGAGGCGGCCGCGGAACTCAATCTGCGTGCATTGGAACAAGAAAGAATGTTCATCCGGGAAGCCGGATCGTCGCCAGACCTGCAGGAACCGTTGCTTCTTGGTGAGGTCGGAATTTTCCAGCTAATCAGTGCGTTTCAAAGCGTGATAAAACGGATGGAAGCGCGCCAGGATGTGCAGGAAATCTTCAGTGAACGTTTTAGTGTTTCCGAAAAGATCGATTCCATCTTGCAGCGCGTTGCGACCGCTACCCGCTTCCGCTTTTCTGATTTATTTAGCGACGCTGCATCCAGAATCGAAGTGATTGTCACCTTTCTCGCGCTCCTGGAACTAATCAGGCTGAAGCAAGTCCGGGCCTTTCAAAAAAACGTGTTTGAAGAGATTGAAATTACGGGCGCAGTGGCGTGAGCGTCAGGAACATGCCGCGAATTTTGATCGCCGGGTGCGGTTATGTCGGAGAGGCAACAGCCGATTTGTTTCATTCCGCCGGCTGGACCGTCGAAGGCTGGGTGCACTCGAAAGAATCGGTAGCCCAGCTTTCAGGAAAGCCGTATTCCGTCCGGGTAATCGACATTTCACAACAAGATGAGATTGCTGAACGCGAAGGAGTGTTCGATGCAGTGATCCATTGCGCGAGCTCGCGTGGCGGTGATGCAGCAGCCTATCGCAAGATTTATCTGAGCGGCGCCCGCAACCTTCTGGGAATTTTTACCGACGCGAAGATTCTTTTCACTAGCAGCACCAGCGTTTATGCGCAGCGCGATGGCTTGTGGGTGACTGAAGAGAGCGAAACAAAACCACTTCCGGAGACTAGTCGGATCCTTTTAGAAGCAGAAAAGTTGATCCTCGAAAAAGGCCAGATCGTCGTGCGCCTCGCCGGGATCTATGGGCCACGACGTTCGGCACTGTTGAGCAAATTCCTAAACGGCACGATCACCATCGATCCACAAATGGACCGGTTTGTTAATCAGATACATCGGGACGACATCGCGTCCGCCCTCTTTCTTTTGTTGAACGGAGAAGCACAGAAGTCCGAACAGATTTACAACGTTGTTGACGATCAACCGCTCTTGCAAAGTGAATGCTATGGTTGGCTTGCCCAGAGGCTGAATCGACCTCTTCCGCTTGTCAGAGAATCCGAGCAACCGCGCAAACGGGGCGACACAAACAAGCGGGTAAGCAACGCCAAATTGCGCGGCTCAGGGTGGACGCCGGAGTATCCTACATTCGCGGAGGCAATGGAAAAAAGCGTCCTGCCCAGTTTCGCAGACCTGATTTGTAACGTGTCACGTTGAGCGGGGCACCGCAACGAAATGCGAAGCATGAGGCCGGGCTTTCAAACGTCTCTGTCCATTCCACTGGTAGATGCGCACAAAGAAATATCTGAGATTCTTCGCTGCGCTCAGAATGACAACATGCGTAGCGGCACTAACCAACTTGGGCCGCTTCCGCGAGGGCGGCTCTCGTTGTACCGCCATATTCGTGTGTTTCACCGAACAGCTGTCGGATCACGTCTTCTACCGGCACTTCCTGCACGTTTATGTCGCTGACGTCGCAGGCGTCGAGAACTCGACGGCAGGTTTCGGTAACCTTCGCGCGTGGAACCTTGAGTTGCACCGAGACGGGTGTTTGTTCGATGATTTCGCCGAATGCGGATAGATCGCGTGTCCCTTCCTTTTCAAAAGTAAGAGTCAGAATCTTGTAGCCGGAGAAACGGTCGACGATCTCTGCCAGCGGGCCGTCAAAAAAAATCTTGCCGTGATCGATCACCAACACCCGATGACATAACTCCTGGATGTCCTGCATGTAATGGCTGGTGAGCAGTGTGACGATACGATGTTTCTCATTGTAGATGCGCAAGAATTCGCGCACCCGTTGTTGGCTAACGACGTCCAGACCGATGGTCGGCTCGTCAAGAAATAACACCCGTGGCTCGTGAATGAGCGCGGCGATCAG
>DATARG010000206.1:0-5119 GCA_036264275.1 Candidatus Udaeobacter sp.
AGATCAGCAGGCCGCATTGCAAAAGGCAAACCTCACAGGCGAGTCGGGTCTTCCAGAAAATCCGGAGCCGTCGCCCATTGCGGGAGCAGAAAATTCGCCTGCACCCGCTGCCAGCGCACCGGCGAAGTTTCCGACGGAGGACACATCGGTGGTTTCGTCGGGAGTTCTGCCGCCGCCTGTCGGAGCGAACCCCAGTCCATTTCCCGGCGGTTTTCCGACAAGCGACGTTTCGGTTGTGACATCGACACCGGAAACGATCTCAAGCACGGGTGCTGGGGCATCGTTAACAGAACCAATCACTATCGGCGGCGGCAAAGCTTACATGAACATTTCGCTCGATGGTTTATTCGCGCTTGCTTATTCCAGCGCGGCCGATCTCCATAACATCGAAGTTGGCGATCACGATCCGCAACAGCGCGGCTTCAACGCGCGTAATACCGAGCTGGCGTTTGACGGCGCCGTCGATCCTTACTTCGAAGGGTTCGCGAACATCGTGTTCAAATTGGATAACGACAATGAAACTTCCGTCGAAGTTGAAGAGGCGTTCATGCAAACAACCAGTCTGCCGTTTAACCTTCAGTTGAAAGGCGGGCAATTCTTTGCCGCGTTTGGCCGGTTGAATCCGACGCATCCTCATACCTGGGATTTCGCCGACACGCCTCTCGTTAACGGCTTGTTCCTGGGGCCAGATGGATTGCGTGGCGTCGGCGCCCAAACTTCCTGGACGCTGCCTCTGCCGTGGTATTCGCAATTGATCTTCGCGTCGCAGAATGGACGCGGCAGCACCGGATTTTCGTTCCGAAATCCTGGGGACGATGGAATGTTTTTCGATCGCGTAACGACCGATCGTGAGGCGCGGGGCCTGCAGGACTTCGTCTGGATTCCGCGCTTCGAAAATTCTTTTAATCTGAGCGATACCCAGACAGTACTGGCGGGCGTTTCAGGAGCGTTTGGGTCTAACGAAACTGGCGCGAATTCGCGAACTCAGATTTACGGTGCAGACCTTCTTTACAAGTGGAAAAGCTCACATGCCGAAGGCGGCTTTCCGTTTGTGAAATGGCAGACTGAGTTCATGTATCGGCGTTTCCAAGCTGGCCAGGGCGCGGATGACTCTTTTCCTGTCGCCGAGACTTTTCACGACTGGGGAATGTATTCACAGGTGCTATGGGGATTCAAGAAAGGGTTGGTCGCCGGCGTTCGTGGCGATTATGTGCATATGCAGGATTCCATGTATACCGACGACCTCGATCGGCAATCACGGTGGCGGCTTAGCGCTAATCTCACGTGGTATCCCACCGAGTTCTCGAAAATCCGATTGCAGTACAATCAGGATTTTCTCGAGGAAAACTTTTTCCTCTCCGCCCGGGAAGTTGAATCAGTGTTTCTTCAGTGGGAATTCATCCTTGGCGCGCATGGCGCACATAAGTTTTAACTCATGAAAAAAATTTCTTTACTCTTGTCCGCAATTTTCACATCCGCTCTGACAGCGCAGGCCAGCCTGAACGTCGTCGCGACGTTGCCGGACTTCGGCTCACTGGCACGCGAAATCGGTGTCGACAAAGTCAATGTAACTGTGCTGGCGAAAGCCACCGAGGACCCGCACTTCGTCGATGCGCGACCCAGCTTTGTGGTGGCATTGCGTAATGCCGACGTGCTGATTGACGGTGGCGCTGAGCTCGAGCTTGGCTGGTTGCCGCCGCTCTTGCAAAACGCGAGGAATCCAAAGATCGAGGTTGGCAAACCTGGACGAATCCAAGCGTTGGAAGGCGTTCGCCTCATGAACGTGCCGGCCAATGTCACACGCGCTGCGGGTGATGTTCACGCGCTTGGTAATCCGCATTTCACTGTTGATCCGATTATTGCAAAGGCGATTGCACAACACATTGCCCAATCGTTTTCCGCTTTGGATCCGGCAAATGCCGCATTCTACCAGGCGAACTACAAAAAATTCGAGGGAACCGTGAACGCGAAGTTACAGGAATGGGGCACCGCGATGCAGCCGTTTCATGGGCAGCATGTCGTCGCGTATCACGATTCCTGGCCGTACTTCGCGCATCGCTTTGGCGTAGCAATCGATATTTTCCTTGAGCCGAAACCCGGAATTCCGCCTTCACCGTCGCATCTGACAGAAGTGATTGCGCAAATGAAAGCGCAGCACATCAAAGCGATCATTGTTGAGCCGTTTCACGACCGACGGATTGCTGAGAAGGCGGCAACTGCGACTGGCGCCAAAGTCGTCGAGTTTTCGCAATTTCCAGGAGGCCTGCCCGGCACAGATAACTACGTCAAGCTGATCGACACCCTCGTTTCCCGGCTCGCAGCGGCGCTCAAATGAAAACAAATCGTTTTCCCAAAAAAACGCAGACGGCTCGGCGATCCGTCCATACCTGATTATGTGGGAAGTAATGTTTTGGCCAATTGTGGCCTGCGTTCTTTTACCGTGGTTGCTGGTTTACCTTGGGCTACACGTCGTTCAGCGCGGAATTATTTTCATCGACATCGCGATGGCGCAGATGGCTTCGCTCGGAATTTGTGTCGCCGTTCTTTTTCGTTTGGACTTGGAAAGCTGGACGACGTTCGGAATCGCGCTCGCCTTCACGCTAGCCGGTGCTGGAATCTTTTCGGTGACTGGCAAACGAACGAGCCAAATACCACAGGAAGCAGTCATTGGCATTTCATATGTCGTCGCCGCGGCCGCGGCAGTGCTGTTGCTCAGCCGGGCGGCAGAAGGGGACGAAGAAATAAAAAATATGTTGGTCGGTAACATCTTACTCGTTACACCGCTAGAAGTCTGGGAGCGCTTCGTGTTATTTGCGGCAGTGGGTATTTTTCATTTCGTTTTCCGCAGAAATTTTCTCCTCGTCTCGTTCGATCGCGAGCGGGCCTATCGCAACGGACTGCGCGTGCGCTGGTGGGATTTCTGGTTCTACGCGGTTTTTGGTCTGGTAGTGACGAGCTTTGTCCGAATCGCAGGCGTGCTGCTTGTGTTTAGTTACTTGATCGTGCCGGCAGTATGCGGGATCAATCTGGCCCGACAAACTGCGAGCCGCCTGCTTATCGGCTGCTGCATTGCACTTTTGGGTGGCATCGCAGGATTATTTCTCTCCTATTGGTGGGATTTGCCTTCTGGCGCGGCAATTGTCTGCACTTTCGGTGCGCTGCTGGTTCTCGTGTCCCTCGTGGCACTTTGCCGTAAGCGGATGAGGCGGGGAATCTCTAGTGACAGCGTTCTGCGATCCGAGCAGTCGCGAATTGGACAGAGCTAGTTCAAAGGCGTGAACGCCTTGGCCTGCGCTTCCGGTTGCCAGAATTTCGTGTCGGCGCCGTCATATTTGACTACCGTAAACATGCCGGTGTCCGCATGATAAAGTAAATGACAATGCAGTGGCCAGATGCCGGCATTCTCAGCATCAAAGGCAACGGTCATCTTCGAACCTGGCGGAACAAAAAGGGTATCGCGCAGAGCACCGGATAGTTTTTCGCCGTCGATCTCCACAACTTGGAAATCGTGACCATGCAGATGCATCGGGTGCCCCATATTAGTTGAGATGCTGAAGGCAATGCCAACGCGCTGGCCTTTCTTAATATCGAGAGACTTACGGTTAGGGTATGCAGCCCCGTTGATTGTCCAAACGTAATTGGCCATGTTTCCACCAAGCGCTGCCTGCAATGTGCGATCGATAGGACGGTCGGAAAGGGGATTAAGAGCTCGAAGCTTCTTTTCTTGGGTGTTGTCGAGCGCCGCGGTGGAGGCGGGGGCTGTGCGGGAAAGCTTTGAAACAGATGCTCCTTTTGTGGCGAGGACAACTCCGCAAAGCAGTTTCGTTCCTTCACCTTGCGCGAGGATCGGATATGCGCCGCCCTCTTTTGGAATGGTTACTCTTAAGTCTAATCGTTGAGCGACGCCGAGTTGAAAAAAGCTGCCTTTGATCGGACTTACAGCTTTGCCATCAGCCGCCAGGATCTCCGCTTCCAAATTCCCCGTGTCGACATAGAAATTCTGATTAGACGACGCGGCGATCAGCCGGAGCAACACGGATTCCCCAGGGCGAACGGAAATAATTTCCGGATCTTCAAGTGTGCGACGGTTGGCGAGGAGAGCGTCGTAATTGACGTCAATTTCAGCTTCGCGAGCCCGAACGATCGTCCGAACTAACATTTGCTTCTGATCATCCCACTTCTGAGCAATAACGTCGGTTGGCGCAGAAGCGCCCATGTTACCGGACATTTTCCCCGACATAGAGGTGTCCATCTTTTTCTTGGACGCGCTTCCCGTCGCGGCGGTCGACTGCATCCCGGTTTTAAGACCCTTCAAGATTTGGTCCGGGGGCTTGAACGAAAAGTCGGAGACCATTACGACGATTTGCTGGTCTGCTTTGGCCCGTTCTTCAGGCGTCCAAATAATGAGTGGCGCAGAATTGTAAAGCTGCTCTTGCAGACCGTAATGCGAATGCATCCAGTAAGTGCCGCTTTGTTTGAGTGGGAAGTCATAACGAAAAGATTTACCCGGCGGTATCGGGTTCTGGGTCACAAAAGCCACGCCATCCATGAGGTTTGGCAAAACGAGTCCGTGCCAATGAATGCTGGTTGGCACCTTCAACTGGTTCACGACTTCCACGTGAAATCCGTCGGTTTTTTGTGGAGAATACCCCTGCGTGCCATCGGCTTGCTCGATTGCGATGGCGCTTACCTCTTTACCCAGGACTTTGAGCGGAACCTCCTTCACGAAAAGACGAACGGGTTCCGAAATGCTGCCAAATGCATTTGCGATCAGAAAGCATACGGCTAGCAGCGGAAGTATTTTGTGAATACATTTCTTCATAGGAATGCGACGGGCGACGACACCGTCGTACATGTGGTGTCAGATTTGGGTCATCGCGTCTAGCCCGGAATTAGAAGACCTCCAACACGCGACGATAAACGCAGGATTCGCTTGATCGTCATACCCGAAGCGCTTTAAGAAAACGGACTAATGAGAGACAACAGTTTTCGAAACAACGTTCCAGATCCGTTGTTATCTGGAAAAGAGTTGCCGATCTTCAAATTCGAACTGGAAAGATCAAAGGGAAAAGTTCTCGGGAACAGCTTTGGCAAAGAGGTAACTGTCGAACAATTGCCG
>DATARG010000208.1:0-13765 GCA_036264275.1 Candidatus Udaeobacter sp.
ATTTTCGATTTCACATGGCAAACACAATTTTGATCGGAATGCAGTGGGGCGACGAGGGCAAGGGCAAAATTATCGACGTCCTTACTGCGCGGGCAGACATTGTTGTCCGCAGCCAGGGCGGCAATAATGCAGGGCACACAGTTATCCACCGCGGCATGAAATATGTGCTGCATTTGATTCCGTCGGGAATCCTGCGGCATCGCAAAATCTGCGTAATCGGAAACGGCGTGGTTATCGATCCAGTCGCGCTTGTGGCCGAGATAGATGGTTTGCGACAATTAGGAGTCAATATCGCCAAAAACCTGCTCATCAGCGACTGCGCGCATCTCGTTCTGCCGTATCATCGGATACTCGATGAGCAGCGCGAGCTGCGTCGAGGTCGAATTGGCACTACCAAACGGGGAATCGGACCGGCCTACGGAGACAAGGCAGGGCGCACGGGATTGCGCATGTCTGACCTGATGCAGCCGATTGTGTTCTCGAAAAAATTGCAGGCCAAGGTCATTGAGAACAACAGAATTTTACAGGCGCTCGGTGCGAAGCCGATCAGCTTTCGTGGGGTTAACGAAATCTATCTTGGTGCCGGTGAAAAGTTGCGGCCTTACGTCATGAATACGGTCGTTTACCTGCATCGTGCGATGGATCGAGGCAAACACATTTTGTTCGAAGGTGCGCAGGGAACATTCCTCGACATCGACCATGGTACGTATCCGTATGTGACTTCCTCAAACACGACAGCAGGCGGCGCGTGCACCGGCACTGGCGTGCCACCGCATCGCATGGATCGTGTCGTCGGCGTAATGAAGGCTTATTCAACGCGAGTCGGGGATGGCGCGTTGCCCACCGAGGATGCGCAACTGGCACAAATGCTTCACAATCTCGGCCGCGAATTTGGCGCGACAACCGGACGCAAACGCCGTTGTGGTTGGTTCGATGCCGTGGCGACTCGTTACGCGGGGATGATCAACGGCATTGACGAGATTGCGATCACCAATCTGGATGGACTGGATCAGGTGGATCCAATTCGCGTTTGTGTTGCCTACCAGCTACATGGAAAGCGACTGGACGTTCCGCCGTGCGACGCGACTCAACTTGCAAATTGCGAACCGGTCTACGAAGAACTCGCTGGCTGGAACACATCGATCCACACTGCACGCAAATTTTCGCAGTTGCCATCGGCCGCGAGAAAATATGTCAGATACATCTCCGAACTCACCGGTGCAAAACCCTCAATGGTGAGCGTCGGTCCTGCGCGCGGAGAGACGATCGTGTTGTGAACTCGTCAACAGCTGCTCCGACTTTCCACTGCTACAGAATGACGAAGCATGAATGCCCAATGACGAAATAGACTCGAAGCACGAGTAACGAAAAAAAAAGTTCACCGTTCGACCATTCGTCATTGCTTCGAGCTTCGTCATTCGGATTTGCTCATTACAAGCCGCGCCACTTGCCTCTCTCAACGGATTTCAGATGATAATGGGCTGAATGTCTTCGAGCATTAAGACTCTTCCCCGCCACATCGCCATCATCATGGATGGCAATGGTCGTTGGGCGAAGTCGCGCGGACTGCCTCGGATCAAAGGCCACGAAGCCGGCGCCCAGGCTGTTCGAGAATGCGTCGAAGGTTGCGGCGAATTAAAGGTTGAGTATCTCACGCTGTACGCGTTTTCCGCCGAAAACTGGCAGCGCCCCAGAACTGAAATCATCGCGCTAATGCGTTTGCTGGAAAAATTCTTAAAGGAAAAAACGCCGGAATTGCTCGAGAAAAATGTGCGTCTTCAGGCGATTGGCCGGTTGACTGATCTGCCCCACGGGGCGCAAGAACAGCTTCACAAAAGCATCGAGCAAACTTCCAGCAACACCGGTCTCACGCTAGTCCTGGCACTCAGTTATGGTGGCCGACTCGAGATTATCGACGGCATCAAAAGTTTGCTTCGCGCCATTGAACTGGGGCATATCGACAGGGCGATGATCGACGTCGCGATGTTCAGCAAACATCTTTATACCCGATACTATCCTGACCCTGATCTGCTTATCCGCACGTCCGGCGAAATGCGACTCTCGAATTTCCTGCTCTGGCAAACTTCCTACACAGAGATGTACGTCACACCAAAGCTTTGGCCTGACTTCAAAAAGCAGGATCTATTGGCAGCAGTAGAAGAATTTGGCCGTCGTCAGCGGCGTTACGGTGGGGTGGAGTGAGGGATGACAAAATCGCCTTCGCCTTGGTAGGATGCGCAGTCCTCTGTGCGCCGTTGGCTGATCCAAGGCGAGTGATGTGCTACCAAATTAGTGTTTAATCGCGCGCATTAGTGGTTACAAGTGGACAGCGACATGAGGTTCGAAGGCCAGGTTGCAGTTGTTACCGGAGCAGGTCGAGGCATCGGACGCGCGATTGCTTTACGCTTCGCTGGTGAAGGCGCGAGCGTGGCGTGTCTGAGTCGGACGGAGGAAAACGCAACAAAGGTTGCTGATGAGATCAACAACCTGCGGAGTGAAGCGGCAAAGGCGTACGCAGTCGATGTCGCAGATCATGCAGCTGTGCAAAAAATCGCGGCTCGGATTTTGGAGGATTTTGGTCGCGCCGACATTCTGGTGAACAATGCGGGCGTCACACGCGATGCGCTCGCGATGCGAATGTCCATTGAAGATTGGGACGCTGTCATTCACACCAACTTGCGGGGCGCGTTTAGTTTCACCCACGCGTTAGTTCGCGCCATGACCAAGCAGCGCAGTGGCCGCATTATCAATATCAGCTCTGTGGTTGGTTTGATGGGCAACGCCGGGCAGGCAAATTACGCGGCGAGCAAGGCAGGCCTGATTGGATTAACCAAATCGCTCGCGCGCGAGTTGGCCAGTCGCAATATCACGGTCAATGCCGTGGCGCCGGGCTTTGTTCTTACCGACATGACCGTCGGGTTATCCGATCAAGTTAAGGATACGATTCATAGCAAGATCCCACTCGGGAGGACCGGAACAGCGGAGGAAATTGCTGCCGCGGTCGCATTTCTCGCATCACCGGAAGCTGCTTACATTACAGGACAGGTGCTTTCCGTAGATGGCGGCATCGTGATGTGACGAAATCCTCTTTGTGCTCCTCGTCGTGTTCGTGACCGAGAAACGCACTACCGAAGACGAGTACGAACAGACAAAGCGCATTATGCGCGTTCGATGATCGTCACCCGACCTTCCGCTACAAGAGCTGTCGCCGCTGAAATCACAAACTCGTAAACCGTATTTGCGCCTTCGCCGTAAAGCCGTGTCGCCGAAATCCGAAGCGGCAAATGAATGCAATCGAGTCGTGTTACGTGTAAGCGTCCGTTGCGCAACGCAGCCAGATATCCAGGTGGCGCAATCGTACCCGCAGCGCGCGCCCGCAAGCCGCCATGAATAGCTGCCGCTTGAGCGCCGTACTCGAAACTGTGTACGGCGGACAAACGTCCCTGGCGACGCAACGGATTGACCGGATCGCGATGGGTATTACTGACGCACGCGATCGATCGATCATCCCATTGCATGACTTCATCCAACAGACACATCAGATCGGAGTGGGGGATTAGCGTGCGAATTTCCGCTTTGTTGATCGGCATGTCGTCAGGCTTCACTCAAAAATTATTTACCGAACTTCTCTGCGAACGCGATGTGTGGACGCATCGCACTCCAGGGCACTTCATTCCCCCCAGATGGAGCGCTTGTTTTGTTTCGCGCCCGTTTTGGGAGTGCGCGCGTTATCGTATCGCTCCTAGCGCATCGTTGAGCTGTCACGATCAGGCACTATTAGGTCTTATTTCCTAATCCCAGAATGAATAGAAGTTGAACCAGTTGTCAGGCGCCAGATGCGCATAATGCTCCAGCCGCGTAACGTAGCGTTGCATCCATGATTGAATCTCCTCGGCTCGATGCTCCCGGTTCAGCACGATCTCGTCCGCGAAACGTTCGAAGTGAATTTCGTATCGGTTGCCGCCGCGGTACAGGCCGAAGAACAAAATGACCGGGCAATGCATCATACCAGCAAGCAATATCGGGCCGGAGGGAAAGGTGGCAGGCGCGCCGAGGAACTGACAGCACGTTGTCCTGTCGGCGCCGAAAACGCGATCGCCTAACATCCCGACGAAGCAGCCAGCATCCAGGTTCTCTCTGGCCCTGATCAGTGTATCCGGTCGATCAGGTGCGATCACTGTTTCCGCAACCGTTGGATTCAGCGCGTCAAAAAACCGGCTGATATTCTGGTTATGTGTAGTGTCCATTAACACCTTGAGCGAAAAGCCTCGCTCCATAACCCCCAGCGCCCGCAGTACCTCAAAACTGCCGAGGTGAGCGCCTAACAAAATGCAGCCTTTGCCGTTTTCATTTTGGTGCTCCAACACTTCTTTCCCGTCAATCGTGACGCAGAACCGGTCGAATTCACCGCGCAATAAATAGACGCGGTCCAGAATCGAGGCAGCGAAATAATAAAAATGATGGAACACGTCCCACCAATGGACTGAAGCCCTGCGCGCTCGCTTTAGGAATTCATACGACGCTCGACGCGCAGTATGTGCCGTCATTAGAAAGTAAACTGTGATCGGAAATAACAACGTTCTCGCTAACGGCCGACCAACCCGCTCTGCGATCCAGGCGATCACACCCAGCGAAGCCGGGGTGCCGCGCTCAGGGACACTGACCCAGCGATCTGCTTCCGAACGCTTCGGGCTGACAATTTCCGAAATCATTTCGCGGGTGCCGTGTTTTGCCCGCAAATGGCGCCGGTGAAAAAATGCGGGTAGATCTCGCGAATTCGCTCGATGTCCGGCGCAATCTCGGTGCGCGGAAAGCCCGCTTTCCGGAAAGCGCGACGCCATTGCTCGGCAGTCAGAAAACCGGGGTTTGGACGAATATCCGGATCTATTTCCACGTCAGTAAAGCTGTCCAGAATTTCAAACATTAGTTCCGGGTACATTGGCTGGTTATCGTAAGGTCGCACGCATTCGCCGATGACGAGCCAACCACCCGCAGCAAGCGCCGAGCGTGCATCGTTCAAGCTGAATAACAGATTCTTCGAGATGTGCATGACGTTAACAGCGTACACGAGGTCGAATTCTCCGGAACCAATCCCTTGCGCGCTCCACGGCAAATCGAGATCCACTGCTCTCCACTCCAGTAGGAAATTCGGGTATTGCGCTGCTAGTTTTCGTTGATTGCAGCGCCGGAAATACGCGTTTGGCTCCGTAACAACGTAGAGTTCAACTCGCGGCAAAAAGCCGCGTTCGCTGAGTAGCGTCAGTAAAATCTCTGTGGCGCTGCCGGTACCGGCGCCGATTTCAAGAACTCGCACTGTCGGCCGAGAGCCAAGACGATCTGCCGCTGCGGCAGCACCTACCCAGTTGTTTACCGCGTAGGTCAGATTGTCATTGTGAAAATAATTGAGCCAAAGGGGAATGCCCTGGGGTCCAAATAAGTTGTGATCGCCGCTTTGACGACCAGTCGCTGCAGCTGGGTATGCGCTCGCCGCATAATCCATCAAATCGAACGTAGCCGCGTTCGCTGGATCAATGTCCAGTCCAAGCGCGCGCAGGTGTTTGAGATCGGTTTTCCAGGGAGTGCTCCGCAAGCGATACGAGCGGATCTCACCATCATCTCTCATCTGTAAACAGCCGCTCTCCAGCAGGCGCGCCAGGATCCACTGTAACGCAAACCTAAAGCGTGGCTGAAAACCGAGAACGCCGCAAAGTTCATCAGCTGATCGCCACGCGCCAAGCTGTTCCACCAGGTTCAGGCGGCCTAACAAATCGACAGCCAGTTCGATGCTGTAGCGCTCCATCAGTTCGACACTTTGATACAGGCGCTCGCTGAATATCGCTGGCGGAAATTCCTTGAGACACTCTGCCAGGCGCGGGTCGCTTCGCCCGATCTGAAATTTCTGCGCGTCAAATGCGGGCGCCTTCACCAATTTATTTTGCTCCCCGGACGACTGCAAGTCGACCTTCGACTACCACGCGTTCCTCCGCGCGACAGCAAAAACTGACTTCGCCAGAGTTTTTACTCGCGGCCGAAAACAAAATCGTGAATGACTGCCCGGCCTTCAAAGGCGCGAGAAACTTAACGTTCGGGATGCCGCTGAGCTGCGAGTGCTGGCGCCATTCATCAAGCGCTGCGACCACTTCGTCGAGAATTACCACTCCTGGTACCAGAGGCGCGCCGGGAAAATGTCCAGGCAAACTTGGATGATTGGCCTCGATCAGCCGGAGAACCTCAAACGTCATGCGCAAGGTTGTTGGGCTCCACCGCATGAGACGACCGACGTATTGCTGATTCATGCCGCACACGATTCGACTGCCATGGACCAAATCGTTTGCAATACGGCGCGAACGCACTGAGCACATCGTCCGTGGTAGCACCAAATTGCGATAGATTGTAACGGTGGTTGGCGGATTGCCTCTTAGTCTGATTGGCAATTAGGACGCGCATGTTCTGGTCTGCTTGCGGCGAGAGTGACCAGCCGAAAAATTCGTAGATCCGCCGAACTGCCTGAATCGGGTCCCGCCGAATTTCCTCATATTGAATGTCGCAAATCCGATTGTCGGGCAGGCGATCGCGTTTCGGCAAAAATTTTTCCATCGCATCGGACCAGTAATCGATTGCCTCCCGGCACACAACGGACGGGGCTACGGCGTCACTGAACGCACTGCGAAGAATTGTTACCAGACTGGAGACTGATGCCATCGCATCGACAGGCGTTCGGTGAGTTTGAACGAACAGCGCATCCGGATAAACGGACAGCAACGACGGCAAGGCAGACATGTGAGTAGGCGCTTTCAGGATCCATCGGCGAGCGGAGCGGCGAAACTGCAGATGTTGAAGAAACCGGCGATGATAATCGTATGCGGGCCGCAAATCCTGCTGAAAAAACCAGGCGCGGTATGACGGCACATAATACATTGCATCGAACTGATCGCTCAGAAATGTGGGCGTCATAAGGCTGACGCACTCCTGCGGAACTTCTGCGCCCACCGCATGTGCATAGCGGAACGTAGGCACGAGCCAGTTGAAAAAGTTACAACTTTGCGCCGCACGTTGAATTCGGCGCTTTTCATTATTGCGAGTCGGCGGAGATGGCGACCTCACTTCCCACATCAAGGGAGCTCGATGTTCCGGGTCCGCTCCGAGCAGCCGATGCAACACGCTAGTGCCGCTGCGCGGCAAGCCTACGATAAAGAGGGGCTTGCGTATTTCCTGGCGCTTAATATCCGGGTAGAGCTGCCGGTCTCGTTCCATTTGAAGACGCGCGCACAACGTTTCCACGACATCGGTTTTGAGAGCAATTTTTCCGATGAGGTTGAGTTGTGCTTCGTCCCGGGTTGAGTCGAGCAGGCGCGCCAGCGCGTCAAAAAACTGGCCCTCGCCAAAATCATTTAAGCCGCAGCGTCGCTTTGCGTTCTCAATTAAATCCGGCGCAAGCATTCGGGTCGAGGGAAGCCGCGTTTTTTCCAGCAGTGCTCCAAATCCATTAAAGATCCGTACAGGTAGTTGCGGACGAATCTGTTGGAGGGTAGTCGGAGAGTTGTTCATTGAGGTTTAGGCGATTCGAATAGCAGTGATCGTAATGGGCCGCTATTGGACTTAGGGCCCATGGAAATGAGACCGCTGGGGGCAGTCAAGCCACGAATACGCTAAGCATTTGGTTGCGCACGTGGTGCAATGGTTTCATCGTGTTCCCATGCAAAGCGAGAAAGCGACATTCGGTGCGGGATGTTTCTGGGGCGTGGAAGAGACTTTTCGCAACCTAAAAGGTGTTTTGTCCACAAGCGTCGGGTACGCGGGGGGAACACAGGAGAATCCGACGTATCAGGATGTTTGCACCGATAAGAGCGGACATGCTGAGGTGGTGCAAGTGGAATTCGATCCGTCGCAAGTCAGCTATGACCAACTTCTGAACGTTTTCTGGTCGAACCATAATCCGACCACACGCGACCGGCAGGGACCAGATGTCGGCACACAATACCGGTCGGTGATTTTCTATCATTCGCCCGAACAACAGGCGGCAGCCAACGCTTTGAAAGAAAACCTGGAGAAGAGCGGCCGGTTTAATCGCCCAATCGTGACGCAGATCGAACCTGCTCCAAAGTTTTGGCGTGCTGAAGAATATCATCAGCGCTACCTGCAGAAACGCGGCCAGACGCATTGCGCAATCTAATGTTTGCGATTGCGCGAGCTGCTTGATTCCGCCTCTCCGCATTCGAAGGAGAGGGGGAGATGCGAATGGAAATGTATGGAAACGCACCCTCGAGTGGTCCGAACCAAAAATTTCGTTGCTGATGCTGCGGCCTATATTCTCGATCAGGCGCGCAAAGCTATAGCGGAGCGCAACGAATTTCGGATCGCGCTTTCAGGCGGGAACACTCCAGCGCCGGTTTACGCCCGGATTGCGGCAGAAGCGCATGATTTTCCGTGGGATCGAGTTCGATTTACGTTCGGAGACGAGCGTTGCGTGCCGCCGGATAATCCGCAAAGCAACTTCAAAATGGCGCGCGAAAATTTTTTTGTGCCTGCCGACATTCCTGAAAAATCAATCATGCGCATGCGCGGCGAAATTGATCCGCAAATCGCGGCGCAAGAGTACGAAGGCCAATTAGCCGCAATCGCCAGCGAGCACCGTGAGCCAATTTATCTGCACGATTTGATTCTTCTGGGCCTTGGTGACGATGGCCATACGGCATCGCTCTTTCCCGGGACGGGGGCAGTGAAAGACGTGGCGCATCGCGTCGTGGCAAATTTTGTTCCCAAATTCGACGCCTGGCGTTTGACCTTCACTTTTCCGCTCATCAACCGTGCGCGGCACGTCTTATTTCTTGTCGGCGCATCGAAAAGCCCCCAGCTAATCGAGCGGGTGCTCGCGGGCGATCCGGAATTTCCCGCCGCGCGAGTGAATCCGTCCGCAGGCGAAGTGACGTGGATAATTGGTGATTCGTAGCGCAGGTTCCACGCGAATCCGTCCCGAGGCGGATAAGATGGCTGTGCTACACTGATTTGGTGCGCACGATTATCGTTACTGGTTCTGCGGGATTGATCGGCTCCGAAACCGTGCGGCGTTTCGCGAGAAACGGCACGGGTATCCTTGGAATCGACAACGACATGCGCGCGGAGTTTTTTGGCGCCGAAGCTTCCACGAAGAGAACGCGCGATGACTTAATCGCGAATGTCCCTGATTACGAACATCACGACCTGGATATTCGCGACGCAACTGCAGTCATGGATTTGTTCAAGCAGCGTCGCGGCACAATTGAAGCCATCGTGCACGCCGCATCGCAACCGTCACACGATTGGGCTGCGCGCGATCCGCAGACCGATTTCACCGTGAACGCGAACGGAACGCTGAACCTGCTCGAGGCTGCGCGAAAGTTTTCGCCGGAGGCACCCTTCATTTTCACTTCGACGAACAAAGTCTACGGCGACACGCCGAACGCTTTGCCGCTGCGCGAAGTGGGGAAACGCTGGGAAATAGAGCCGGGGCACGAATACGAGCTCGGCATTCCGGAGACCATGAGTATCGATTGCACAAAGCATTCGCTCTTCGGTGCGTCGAAAGTTGCAGCAGACATTCTCGTGCAGGAATACGGAAGATATTTTGGAATGCCGACCGTTTCATTTCGTGGCGGTTGTCTGACTGGGCCGGCGCATGCCGGAACCGAACTGCATGGTTTTCTGTCTTACTTGATGATCTGCGCCGTGAGCGGCCGACCATATCGGGTGTTAGGTTACAAGGGAAAACAAGTCCGCGATAACATTCACAGTTTCGACTTGGTCGAAGCATTTGCCGAATTCATCCGCAGCCCGCGTGCGGGCGAGATTTACAACATCGGCGGCAGCAGGCACAGCAACTGTTCCATGCTCGAAGCCATTGAGATGTGCGAACAGATCAGCGGCAAGAAGCTAGACTGGAGCTACGAGCAAACCAACCGCATCGGAGACCACATCTGGTGGATCAGCGACGTCCGAAAGTTTCAGGCGCACTATCCAAACTGGAAGTTTCGCTACGGCATGAGTGATATCCTCAAAGAAATTCACTACGCGGTAGCACACATTGCGTGACGCGAATCAAAACCTCGTGAATCGATTCACGATTCACGCTTTAACGCACTAATACTCCTCGCCTTCATCCTCTTTCGGCGGCACTACGCGATCGTCGATTCCGTATGCATGAAGCATCGCCGCAGCGAGGTAGAAGAAAAACAGGCCGAGTCCCCAACCGGCAGAGGCCACTGCGGCAAGGAAAACAAAAATACCAACCGGGATCGCGCCAAGCATCCAGAGAAGACCTGCGAAAATGTGCCCCTTGTAGATGTGTCCCAGACCGGGAACGATGCTGAACATCACTGCGACCGCGTCGCTCGCCTTGCCTTCCGCGGTTTGTGTCGCCCCGCGCACCCAATCACAACGGTCGCAGCGTTCCGCATCTTTCGGCAGAAGATGCCCGCAGTACGGACACGGCATCTTATCGCCTGTCGTCGGTTCTGACTGGGCAACCGGCGCATCGGTGTATTCCACCTTCATACCTATCGAAAGTCACAAGCCGCACCGAATTCGTCAAGCAAACAGAATTAGTAATATCGATTGCGCGCCGCCCTTTCGATTGAAGCTGGTTGAGTCTAATCGTGGCTTGCGGCGAGCTGCGGCGCGCATGCGTTACGGCGGATTCGTCCTATGACGAATTTTCTTATCCTGACGCCCGCAACAAGGAGTTGGCATCTTCCTCTTCGACATTCGTGACATTCGCTGTATCCATCGTGCAGTGCGCTGTTTTCTGTTTTTTCTTGGATTCACCGCGCAAGCTTTCGGTGCGGGACTGGGATCTTATTCGCACCTGGTTGTGAGCGATTCTGGGACAGCTGCGCATGGCGGCGTCCGCGTGACTTATCTCGGCACGAACGGTTACCAATTCGAATTCGGTAGTCATGCCTTGCTCATCGATCCTTATTTCTCGCGCGTGGATCTTTTGAGCGTAGCCCTCGGTTCCCGCATTCAACCGAACGCCTCTCGCATCAACGATGGATTGCGCCATCTGGGCTCCAGTAATTGCCGGACGGACGCAATTCTGGTCACGCACGGGCATTTTGATCACCTACTCGATATCCGAGCTGTGATTTTAAAGACGCAGGCGCATCTCATCGCTTCGGCATCCAGTGTAAGCCTTGTCCGGCAGCTGCCGGATGCAGATGCCGTATCCGGCGATGCCGTAAAACCCGGAGATGTGCGGCGCATCGGTCCATGGAAAATTCGAGTATTAACCGCGGCCCATGATCGCCTATTTGGCAAAGTGCCATTTGATCGGCCGCACGCGCAGGCGGGTCCTCCGCAACGCGCGGCCGACTGGATCTGCGGCGAACCGCTTGCGTTTTTGATCGAGGTGAAAGGCCAGCGCATTTACATCGACTCCGGAGGAACACCTACGCAGCCGCCCCCTAACGAGCACGTTGATCTGGCGATTTTGGGCATGGCGTTGCCGGATTCGCGCGAACGACTCCGCGCGGCCCTCGAGCGGCTGCATCCGCGATACATTTTGCCGAGCCACCAGGACAATTTTTTCTGGCCGTTAAGCGCCGGATTTCAATTTGGACCAATGACAGATTTTCCTCGGGTGCGACGAGAATGCGCACAGCAGAATATTAGTCACTTGATTCTCATGGATTATTTTCGGCCATGGGCGCTGCCAAAGACGGCAGCAAATCCCAAATCCGGATCTCCAAATCCCAAACAAAGGATTAAATCTCAACTCGGAAATGGAAGACAAAGCCAAGCCCCGCGATCTTGAAGACAGGACGTTTCAATTTGCACAATCGGTACGTGCATTCGTGAAACAGTTGCCGAAAACGATTGGCAACATGGAAGATGTTCGGCAGTTGGTGCGCGCTCCAGGTTCGGTTGCGGCAAATTGGATCGAAGCCGTGAGGCATTGAGCAAGAAAGATTTTCTGATGCAAGTAAAGATTTGTCGCAAAGAAGCGAAAGAGAGTCGCTTGTTTTTGCGACTGATTGATGCGGGTTCGTGCCAAAGCACCTCACCGGCTCGCGACAAACTAGCATGCGAGGCGCGTGAGTTAACCCTGATTTTTTCTTCCATTATCTCAAAGAGTGGATAATCGAGCGAATTCTTTTGAAATTTGGCGATTGAGATTTGTTTGGGGTTTGGAAATTGGCCTTTGGAACTTCCCAGTTATACGAAATGAAAATTAGCCGAACAGGGTTGGCCAATTTCCCACGCCCGCGTCACGGGCTCTTGCTTACATCCCTGGCGCCCGTGATTCCACAGATTCTCGGGAGCGCGTTCAACATCTGGTACAACGCAACCGTTATTGAGCCCATGCTTACGCCCTCATTAAGACAACGTTTCTTCGCCACGGTTGTCGTCTATAACGCTGTTGTTTATCCCATCGGTGTCTATTTGTGGCTGAAACGAATTCTCTCGTTTCGGGATTTGTTTCATCGGCTTCAGACAGAAGCCGGCGATCAAAGACCGCCGCTTAGGGAACTGACGCAGGCGCGCCGTCGCTTGATTCATTTGCCGTGGTTTGCAGCCGCAATTTGCGGCGTCGCCTGGTTCTTGTGCATACCGGTTTTTGTTGGCGCGCTGCTTCAGGTCCAAAATCCATTGGATCCGCGTTTGCTCTGGCACCTGCCGATTTCATTCTGTGTCTCAGGTTTCATCGCGCTCACGCATTCATTCTTTCTTGTCGAGCTCGCCAGCCAATGGGGGTTGTTTCCGGTTTTCTTTCATGACGAACACGCCCATCGCACACCGAATATCTTTACCTTATCGCTGCGCGGTCGCGGAATCGTGTGGGCGATTTCGGCGTCGATCTGTCCTATCGCCTCGCTGTTGTTGTTGCTTTTGGTGCCGCGATCGCCGGCTACGAACGCGGCGTGGCTCGCAGTTTTCGTCGGCGTAATCGGCATTGCGTTCGGAATCTTCACCGCGCTAATGATGAGCCGTCTCGTGGCGAAACCGATCGATCAGCTGCGCGCTGCGGCCGACGCGGTTTCACACGGAAACTTGGCCGTCGATCTCAGTCGCGCAGGCGCCCGGCGTGCGGATGAGTTTGGTCGGTTGCTTTGTGAATTCGATCAGATGGTGCGAGAGCTCAGAGATAAGGAAAAATTGCGTCAGACTTTCGGTTTGCACGTAGGCAGACGCGCCGCCGAACGCATCCTTGCGCGCGACCCGGGATTGAGCGGCGTCGAAGAAGAAATCACGGTCATGTTCGTCGATATGCGCTCGTGGACGGCGCGTGCGAGTTCGTCGCCACCTGCCGAAATTGTGGAGATCATGAATGATTTTTTCCGGGTGAGCGTGCGGGCAGTTGAGGAGGAACATCGGGGGATGGTCAACAAATATTTGGGCGACGGTTTCATGGCGATTTTTGGCGCGGGCGACTCCCGTTCGAATCACGCCTGCGACGCTGTGTCGGCAGGGTGTGAAATTTTGCGCGCCGTCGAACGTTTAAATGACGAGCTGGCAATGAAGGAGCGCGCGCCGATCAAAATTGGAATCGGAATTCATTCCGGATCAGCCATTGTGGGCAGCGTCGGTTCGCCGGAACGGCTCGAGTTCACAGCGATTGGCAACACGGTGAATATCGCGTCGCGCATACAAGGCCTGACGAAGATAGTCGGGAGGGCGTTGCTTGTCACCGAAGCCGTGCGCGAGCGCTCAGCAGATTCATTCCTGTTCGAGGAACTGCCGCCACAGGAAGTTCGCGGGATCGAAGGGCGAGTGATGATTTTCACGGTAA
>DATARG010000235.1:0-3220 GCA_036264275.1 Candidatus Udaeobacter sp.
TCAATGCCCCCGCCGAGATGAATTGTTCCTGCGCGGCGGCAAGCTTCGGCCTTCCATGGTATCGGTTCACTCAGCGCATAATCGATTTTGAAAATTCCGGGCCCGTGTCGAAACGATTCCAGCTGACGGCGATATCGCGAGGGCATTTGTTGACCGGCGATTCGCAAAAACTCCCAGACCGAAACGTCGAGAAGAATCGCGCGCGATTTCGGCAGGTCGCGAAGATTCTCGATGCGATGATTCACTTCGATGTTTCCGCCAAGCTCACGCAAATAAGCGGCAAGGGCGTTCGAAATCTGCTGCGATCCGCCACGTGGAATCGGCCAACCCACCGCATGTCCCGCAAGCCCGAGCACCAACGCGAATGCTGACGAGGCCAGCGCCTCTAAGGGGAGAAAAGAATGTGCAGCAATCCCGGCGAAAAGGGCGCGTGCTGGTTCGCCTATGAACATGAACTTCGCGAGCAACGTTGCGGGGCAAAGTGCCGGCACTCCAAACCGCGCCAACACAAACGGGTGACGCGGGACATGTAGCATTGGTTGGAGAAACTCAATCGACAGATTTTCCCAGTTACGCGCCAACGGCTTCATCATGCGTCGATATGCCCCCGAATCTTCGCGCAAATGCTCCGCCGTAACGTCGATGTCTTTCCAGAGGCAGGCAGCGGAATTGTTATCAAGCGGATGCGCCAGCGGAATTTCAGGCTCGATCCATTCAAGGCCGAAGCGCTCCAGCGGCAGCGTTTTGAAAAACGGCGACCCAGCGGCGAGTGGATGAACTGCCGAACAGATGTCATGCACGAAGCCCGGTAACGTTAGTTCTGCCGAACGTGCGCCGCCGCCAATCGTCGCGTTTGCTTCGCAGACAAGCACCGAACATCCCGCGCGCGCGAGCGTGATCGCCGCGGCAAGACCATTCGGCCCCGACCCCACAACAATCGCATCATAAGCATCCGGCATTAGTTTCTAGTAGCAGCGATTCTGGAAACTATGCGAGCAAGTTGCGATTTAAAACGATTCCAGGCCGTCTAGCACCCGCAAACGCGCAGAATCATTCGATTCATTTCTATGGAGCGAACACAACCTCACGAAACTGAAGCCAACTTTTCGATCGAGGAGTACGGCGCGAAGACTGCGGAAAAAGAGGAGTGCGAGGAACAATTGCTGACAGAATACGCGACGCTACTCGGGTTTTATCTGGCGAGCGTCGCCGTTCTAACAGGGATTGCCGGTGAGCAGATGCGTCTTCCGAGAAAATTCAGCGTGCTTGATCTGGCGCTGCTCGGAATAGCCACGCACAAGCTGAGCCGCATCATCGCCAAGGACAGAGTCACCGGCATTCTGCGCGCGCCGTTTGTAAACTATATTCGCAGTTGTGGGTCCGGCGAAGTAGAAGAGGAGCCACGCGGCCGTGGATTTCAACGCGGCATCGGTCATTTGATTTCGTGCCCGTATTGCATGGCGCCCTGGTGCGCCACAGCTCTGGGTTTTGGTTTGCTTTTCATGCCGCGAGCAACGCGGTTTCTCGCGGGGATTTTGGTAAGCGTGACCGCCTCGGACTTTCTTCACCGCGCTTACGCGAGACTTAAACAAGAGTAAATTTTAGTGAGTCGCGCACCCGAAGTTGTCGTATTCACAGGCGGGAGTCGGTCGCGCGGTGGGAAACCAACGACCGCGCGAACTGGCCAATCCGCCGAACCAGGTCTTCTTCCCCGGAAAACTTTTCGATCTGTTTGACGATTGCGCTTCCAAGGACAGCTGCATCTGCAAAACCCCACACCGCGCGGACTTGCTCCGGACTTGAGATGCCAAACCCAACTGCGACCGGTAAATCGCTAACCGCCCGCAAACGTCTCACCAGATCTTCAGCATCGCGCGTCATTTGATCGCGCTCGCCTGTTACGCCAGCGCGTGAAATTGCGTAGATGAATCCGCGCGCGAGTTGCGCAATTCGTCCGAGCCGTTTGTCCGAAGTTGTTGGGGCGGCCAGAAAAATAGGATCGAGCCGATGTTGAAGCAGGTTCTGGGTCCACGACTCTGATTCCTCAGGAATTAGATCTGTTACAAGCACGCCGTTGATGCCGGCTTCGCGTGCCGCAACTGCGAATCGTTGCTGGCCGAATTGCAACAGAGGATTGAAGTAACTGAACAAGACGAGCGGCACATCGATGTGCTGCCTAACATTCTTCGCGCAAGCAAGTGCATCGTGAACGGTCACGCCGTTTCGCAAAGCCCGTTCAGATGCGCGCTGAATTACTTCCCCGTCTGCGACCGGGTCGCTGAACGGCACACCCAACTCGATGATGTCTGCTCCCGCTTTCGCGAGTTCAATTAACAATTGCCCCGTAGTTGCAAGATCCGGATCTCCCACGGTGATGAAGGGGATAAAACCCTCGCGTCCTGAGCGCTTCAGTTCGCGAAATTTTTCTCGAATTCGGCTCATTCGGGCTTCAACTCCGCCACGAGCTGAACGTCCTTGTCGCCGCGCCCGGACAAATTCACGATGATCGCGTCGTCAGGCGGCAGCTCGCGCGCGATGCGAATCGCGATCGGAATGGCATGCGCTGTTTCCAGGGCAGGAATGATGCCTTCCAGTTTTGCGCAGAGTCGAAGCCCTTCGAGCGCTTCTGCGTCGCTTGCCCGGGTGTATTCCCCTCGCCCGCCGTCGTGAAGGAATGCGTGCTCAGGGCCGATTGCCGAATAATCGAGCCCAGCTGAGATGGAATGCGTCGTGGCGATCTGGCCATTGGTGTCTTGAAGCACGTACGACATCGTGCCCTGAAGAACGCCGATACGCCCGCCGCCGCTTTCCGATCCGCAGTGAAATCTCGCAGCGTGTTTGCCTAACGAATCGCCGCAGCCTCCAGCTTCTACACCGAGTAATCGCACGTCTTCATCTGCGATGAACGGGTGAAACAAACCGATCGCATTAGAACCGCCGCCTACGCACGCAATCAACGCGCGCGGCAACTTGCCTGCTGCCGACAAAATTTGTTCGCGCGCTTCGCGGCCAATCACGCTTTGAAATTCGCGGACCATCAGCGGATATGGGTGCGGTCCAAGTGCGCTGCCCAACAGGTAGTAAGTGTCGTGCACGTTTGTTACCCAGTCGCGCAACGCTTCGTTGATTGCGTCCTTCAGTGTGCGTGTGCCCGCATTTACCGTGATCACATCGGCGCCGAGCAATCGCATGCGGAAAACATTCAGCGCTTGTCGGCGCA
>DATARG010000238.1:0-28168 GCA_036264275.1 Candidatus Udaeobacter sp.
CCAATGCCCATTCCGATGGCGAGCGGCAATGCGCCAAACATCGCGGCAAGGGTAGTCATCATGATCGGCCGAAACCGAACCAGGCATGCCTGGTAAATGGATTGTTCGGGTGTGAGTCCTTCGTGTCGTTCGGCGTCGAGCGCGAAATCGACCATCATGATGGCGTTCTTCTTCACGATGCCGATGAGAAGAATGATCCCAATAATTGACACGATCGATAACTCGTCGCCCGTAACAAGCATTCCCAGCAGCGCGCCGAGTCCCGCCGAAGGCAAGGTCGACAAAATGGTGAGCGGATGGATGAGACTTTCGTAAAGCATGCCAAGCACGATGTAGACTGCGATCAAGGCGGCAAGAATGAGCACCGGCTCCGTCGAAAGTGATGACTGAAACACCTGCGCGGTGCCGGCGAAATTTCCTCGGACAGTAGACGGCATTCCCAATTCCTTCACTGCGCGCTGAATGATCTGCGTCGCTTCGCCTAACGACACACCGGGAGCCGTGTTAAACGAAATCGTGACGCACGGGAACTGGCCCTGGTGATTCACCGACAGAGGCATGTTGTCCAAGTGGAAATGCGCGATCGTGCTCAATGGCACCTGATTTCCCGATGGCGACTTCACGTAAATTTTATCGAGCGAGCTCGGATCGAGTTGAAATTTCGGATCAACTTCCAGAACGACGTGATACTGGTTTTGCTGGGTGTAAATGATCGAGACCTGCCGTTGGCCGAATGCGCTGTACAGCGTGCTATCGATGGCCTGCGGTTGAATGCCCAGACGCGCAGCCGCGTCGCGATCAACTACAACCGTCTCCTGCAAACCGCGAAATTGTTGGTCGCTCGTGACATCTTTTAGCTGCGGATAATGCCGCAGTTTTTCCACGAGCTTTGGCGCCCATGAATTGAGCTCGTCAATATTTTGATCAGTCAGCGCATATTGATAAAGCGCCTTCGAGCTTCGACCGCCTACGCGAATGTCCTGATTCGGTTGAATAAAAAGCTGGGCACCCGGAATCTTCGCAAGCTTCTGTCGAAGACGAGCAATCACTATTGCAGCGTCATCTTTTCGTTGGTCTTTACCATTTCCTTTCGGTTTAAGGCTGATGAACATGCGGCCATTGTTCAAGGACGCGCCAAATGCGCCGCCGCCGAAGAAAGAGCCAACAGCATGCACCGCTGGATCGGCCATGACAATCTTTACTACCTGTTCCTGTTTTTCCTTCATCGCTTCAAACGAAATGTCCTGTGCTGCCTCAGTCGTGCCCGTCATTTGTCCGGTGTCCTGTTGGGGGAAAAATCCTTTGGGTACCACAAAATAAAGGTAAACAGTCGCCACGATCACCGCCGCCGTGACGATGAGCATCGTGTATTCGTGTTGGAGCACCCACTTCAACGTTCGCTCGTAAAATTTGTGCATCGCGTCAAAGCCGCGTTCGCTAATTCGATCAAGCCATCCGCGCCGCCGATTCAGATCCTCGGCTTTCAAGAATCGGCCACAGAGCATCGGTGTAAGAGTTAACGACACCACCATCGAAACGAGGATGGCAACACTCAATGTCACCGCGAATTCGTGAAACAACCGGCCGATCAATCCGCCCATGAACAGAAGCGGAATGAACACAGCAATCAGCGACAAACTGATCGAAATCACAGTGAACCCGATTTGGCGCGCTCCTTTCAACGCTGCCTGCAACGGCGACTCACCTTTTTCAATGAAGCGGACAATATTTTCGATGACTACGATGGCGTCATCGACAACAAACCCCGTCGAAACTGTCAGGGCCATTAGGGATAGATTGTCGAGGCTGTAGCCGCACAGCCACATCACGCCAAAGGTACCGGCCAGCGCGAGCGGCATTGTCACTCCCGAGATAAACGTGGGCCAAAAGCGACGCAGAAAGAGAAACATCACCATCACAACAAGGCCGATGGTGATGACGAGTGTGAGTTGCACATCGCGAACGGACGAGCGGATGGTGATGGTGCGGTCGCTCATCACGTCGAGATGTACGCTCGGCGGAAGCCAGGTGCGCAGTTGCGGAAGGATCGCATGAATCTGGTCGGTGGTGCGGACAACGTTCGCGTCCGGTTGCTTGAAAATCACCAGCAACACAGCGCGTTTATTGTTGAATAATCCGGCTTGGTCGCGATTCTCCTGGCCATCGATCGCTGTGCCGACGTCACGTAACGGCACGGCGGCGCCATTGTGTTGCGCGACTATGATCGGCAGATATTGATCGGCGTGCGTCAACAGGTCATTGCTCGAAATGACGAAACGTTGTTCTTCGCCATCAAACGCGCCCTTGGGCGAGAGCACATTCGTTTGTGAAAGCGTGGTGCGAATGTCTTCGATGCTTAAACCCATTGAAGCGAGCGCGACGGGATTCACCTGCACACGAACAGCCGATTTCGCGCCACCGCCGATGACCACCTGGCTTACGCCCTCGACCTGACTGATGCGCTGTCCGATGATCTGATCCGCCAGATTGTAAACTTCCGACAACGGCTGCGCGTCGGAAGTCATCGCCAGCACCATGATCGGCGCATCGGACGGATTGACTTTGCGATAGGACGGCGGCTGCGGCAGGCCAGTTGGTAACTCCCCTGCAGCCGCATTGATGGCGCTTTGCACATCGCGGGCCGCGCCGTTGATGTCGCGATTGAGATCGAACTGAATGGTGATGGACGAGCCGCCTAACGAACTGACCGAGGTGATTTCGTTTACGCCTGCGATCTGCGCAAAGCGCCGTTCAAGCGGCGCTGCAAGCGAGGACGCCGCAGTCTGCGGATCAACGCCAGGTTCCTGAACCGCCACCGAAATGGTCGGAAAATCGACTTTCGGTAACGGCGCGACGGGCAAGAAGTAATAGGCCACTCCGCCCAGCAACAACACGCCCGCCGCAAGCAGGGATGTTCCCACTGGACGACGAATGAATGGCTCGGAGACATTCACGGCTAAAATCCAAGACGATCATCTTCACCGTTTACTCCAGCGAATTCAGGCACAGGTTCCGGTTCCAGTTCTGTTGTCGTCCGCAATGGCAACTCGGCCTGTGCGACCTCGCCGCGATGACGGCGTTCCTGCATCCAACTTCCAAACCGATCGAGATAAAGATAAATAACGGGCGTGGTATAAAGCGTCAGAAATTGCGAGAGCAATAATCCGCCGACGATCGAAATCCCCATGGGCCGGCGCAACTCGCTGCCCGTCCCCGTTTCCAGGGCAAGCGGTAAAGCCCCTAGCAGCGCTGCCGCTGTCGTCATCATGATCGGTCGAAAACGCAACAGGCACGCCTGGTATATCGATTCCTCCGGCGAGAGTCCTTCCTTGCGTTCCGCGTCGAGCGCAAAATCGATCATCATGATTGCGTTCTTCTTTACGATCCCGATAAGCAGGATGATGCCGATCAGCGTGACTAACGAGAAGTCTATGTGGCAGATGAGCACCGCGAGCAGCGCGCCCACTCCCGCGCTGGGCAACGTGGACAGAATCGTGATCGGATGAATGTAACTTTCGTAGAGAACCCCGAGCACGATGTAGATGACAAAGACTGCCGCCAGGATCAGCAGCGGCTCGCTGGTGAGCGACGAACGAAATTCGGCGGCCGCCCCGGTAAACGAAGTGGCAATCGTGTCTGGCAAACCGATTTCGCGCTCTGCTTGTTGAATCGCAGGGATTGCATCGCTGAGGGAGCTGCCGCTGCGCAGGTTAAACGAGATGGTCGCAGCTGGGAATTGTCCCTGGTGCGGAATCGATAACGGCGTGTCGCTCACGCGCATTGTGGCAAACGCGCCTAAAGGAACGGGCTGGCCGCTGCTTGATTTCACATAAATTTTGTCGAGTACATCTGGCGACTGACGGAACTGCGGTTCTACTTCCAGAATCACGCGAAACTGATTGAGCTGCGTGAAAATGATCGAGACTTGTCGCTGCCCGAACGCATCATAGAGGGTGTCGTCGATCGCTTGTGTGAGAACGTTGAGTCGGGAGGCCTTCTCGCGATCAACATCAACATTTAACTGCAGACCGTTTACTTGTTGATCGCTTGCCACATCAGTGAGTTGCGACAATTGGCCAAGTTTTTGCACAAGTTTCGGCGTCCATTCCGCCAGTTCCGCAGCGTCGGCATCTTGCAAAATGTATTGAAATTGCGTGCGACTAACCCGCGCATCGATTTGCAGATCCTGCGCGGTTTGCATGAACAGCGACACGCCTTCAACGTCGCGTGTGGCGTTGCGCAGACGTTCCATGATTTTTTCTGCATTCGGCCGCTCGCTGTGTGGCTTCAGCACAATGTAGAGGCGCGCCGTGTTGATGGTGGCATTCACGGTTCCGGCGCCGACCGAGGCGGAGACACTCACAACGTCAGGGTCTTTTCGAATGATGTCCGACACCGCGTGCACCCGCTCCATCATCGCCTTGAACGAGATATTCTCGGCGGCATCAGTCACCCCGATGATGACGCCTGTGTCCTGCTGCGGCAGCAGGCCTTTGGGCACGACGACGTAGAGCAGAATGGTCGCAACCAGCGTGCCAATAGCGACTATCAAAACGAAGCGCTGATGCGCCAACACCCACCGTAAACCACGTTCGTACGAGTTTTGAAAACGTGTCCAATAGTCTTCAGTGACACGATAAAACGCGCTCGAGCGTTGTTTCTCTTCGTCTTCTTCGGTCTCCGAGCGCAGAAGTTTTGCGCACATCATCGGAGTGAGAGTCAACGAAACGAATGCCGAGACTCCGACAGCTACGCTCATGGTAATTGCGAACTCACGAAATAACCGCCCTACGATTCCCGTCATGAACAGAAGCGGAATGAAAACAGCCACGAGCGAGACACTGAGCGACACCACCGTGAATCCGATTTGTTTTGCGCCTTTCAGCGCCGCTTCCAACGGCGGGTCACCCGCTTCGAGATAGCGGACGATGTTCTCAATCATCACGATGGCGTCGTCGACCACAAAGCCCGTCGAAATGGTCAGCGCCATCAACGAAAGATTGTCGAGGCTGAATCCTGCGAGATACATGATGCCGAACGTTCCAATGAGCGAGAGCGGCAACGCCACGCTGGTGATGACAGTTGCCCAAAGCTTTCGGAGAAACAGGAACATCACCATGACAACCAGTGCGATGGTGAGCAGCAACGTGAACTGCACATCGCGAACGGATGCGCGAATTGTTTCGGTACGATCGGCCAGCACATCGACGCGTACGGATGGCGGCAACGTGCTGGTCAGCCGCGGCAACAATTGTTTCACGCGTTCGACGGTCTGAATGATATTCGCCCCGGGCTGGCGTTGGATGTCGAGTAACACTGCAGGCTTCTCGCCGTTCGTTGTGCCGACCCAGGCCGCGAGCTGATTGTTCTCGACGCTGTCGATCACTTGCGCGACGTCGCCAAGCCGAATCGGCGCGCCATTCTTATAGGCTATGATAATTGGCTTATAAGCTTCGGCAGAAAAAATCTGGTCGTTCGATCCGATCGTGAACGATTGCCGCGGTCCCTCAAAGCTCCCCTTCGGCGCGTTCACGTTTGCCTGGCCCAGAATGGTGCGCACATCTTCGAGGCTGAGTCCGAGCGCAGAAATCGCCGCTGGATTCACTTGAACGCGCACGGCGGGTTTTTGGTTTCCCTGAATCGTCACGAGGCCCACGCCGGTGACCTCGCTCAGTTTTTGCGCCAGGAGCGTGTCGGCAAAATCGTTCACCCGATCGAGAGGCAGACTATCCGACGTGATGGAGAGCGTAAGGATCGGTGTATCGGCCGGATTGACCTTGTTATATTTTGGCGGGTTCGGCAGATCCTTGGGTAAAAATCCGCCGGCAACATTGATCGCTGCCTGTACGTCCTGCGCGGCGACATCGATCGGCCGGTCAAGCACGAATTGTAACGTGATTGTCGATACGCCAAATGAGCTCGTCGAATTCATCGACGCGAGTCCCGCAATCTGGCCGAACTGCCGCTCCAGCGGCGTGGTGATTGCCGAGACCATTACTTCTGCGCTGGCGCCCGGGTAGTAGGTCGTGACCTCGATAGTCGGGAAATCCACTGTTGGCAGAGCTGAGATCGGCAGCAATTTGTAGCCGAGCGTTCCGAGTAGGATCACGCCGACCATCAGCAGCGATGTCGCCACCGGCCGGCGAATAAATGGTTCGGAAATACTCACGGTTTTCCGGTTCGTGCCACCTTCTGCCCGGGCGGCCTGACCTGTACGGGCCGTGATTGCTTCGACGGTTGCGGCGTTGTCAGTTCAACATGCGCACCCGGTTGCAATTTATACTGGCCATCTACCACGACCTGTTCGCCGGGTTTTAGCCCATCATCCACTAATGCGAGATTTCCTTCGGTTTGAGCGACTTTGATCGGTCGCATCTCGACCGTTTTATCTGGCTTGATCAGGTAAGCATATGTGCCCTGCGGCCCGCGTTGCACCACGCTTGAAGGAATCACCGTTGCATCCTTTCGCGTGGTCAAGATCAGACGCGCATTGACAAATTTCCCGGGCCAAAGTTTTAGATCATCATTCGGAAATGTCGCCTTTAGCTTTACCGTGCCGGTCGTTGGATCGATTTCGTTATCGACGACGGCCAACGTGCCTTCATCGAGCGTGTTCGTGTTTCCGCGATCGAGTGCCAGAACTTTCAAGCCGCCGTTCGCGCCGCCTTCGTTCAACACTTGGGACAGATTCTGTTCCGGTAGTGTGAAGACTATCGAAATAGGATGCAGCTGGGTGATGACCACAATGCCGGTCTGGTCGGCGGCGTGAACAACATTGCCAATGTCGACAAGTCGCACGCCGGTGCGGCCGTCAATCGGCGATTTGACGTAACAGTAATCGAGATTGACCTGAGCAGCCTCGGCGGCGGCCTTCGATTTTTCCGCGTTCGCCACGGCAGTATCGTAGTCCTGCTGCGCTATTACATTTCTCGTGCGCAAATCACTCTGCCTCTTCAGCGTTAGTTGATCCAACGTGGCTTGTGCTTTTGCCTGGTCGAGCGCCGCTTGATACGGCTTTGGATCGACGACGTTCAGCAAATCGCCCGTTTTCACATCCTGGCCTTCCGAAAAATTGACCTGTACAAGCGCGCCATCCACGCGTGTGTGCACCGTTACAGTGTTAAACGCCTGCACCGTCCCCAAGCCGTCGAGATAGATTGGCATATCTCTTTGCTCGACGTTCCCGGCGACCACGGGCACTGGACCGCCGGGCCCTGCACCGTGTCGCCCCGAGGTTTTTGTCGACGAAGATCCATTAGGCGGAGCGCCGTGGTGAAAGCTCCACCATCCAATCAAAAGGATAACTGCACCGACGATTCCAAGAATGACTCGCTTAGACATTTTTTTACAAACCTCATCCGCATGCGGTGACGCCCAAGATTTGTGACCTCCGAGACGGGTATTCGGTTACAACGATTTAATCGTATTTGGTTCGGAGTTCGGACACCTTTGTGCCGCTGTGCCCTAACGCGAAGCGGCAACAGGTTCTGGACGAGAACAATATTTTCGCGCAGTGGCGTGAGCGGGCTCCTAACCGAAAGAGCCAAACGCAAGTCCGAGTCCGTATGTGACGACTGCGACAATGACTCCTATCCAGGTCATCTCCAACCCGGACGCCCACCACGACCGCATGGTGATAAGCGATTTCAATGCGCCAACAGCAAAATGCGCAACGAGACTAATTCCGAACGACGCGATAACGGCACCGAGGCCGCCAAAGAAAAAGAACGGAATGATCGGAACAAAGGCGCCGATCGCCGTGGAAATGCCGGCTGATAAAGCGGCCGTCCATTGGTTCGGAAATCGATGCTCTGACAAGCCGAGTTCGCTCTGCGCCATCGCCTGCACGAATTGCTCCGGCTGTTCAGCAAGGCGTTCTGCCATTTTCTGCGATTCTTCAGGAGTGAATCCCTGCAACTGATAGAAGAGCGACATTTCTTCGATTTCCTCTTCAGGATTCTCTTCAACTTCGGCACGCTCGCGCGAAATCTCGGCTTCGTACACTTCCGCTTCACTTTTCGCGGCAAGATATGCACCCGCTCCCATCGACAACGTGGAAGCGAGCATACCCGCCAGACCGGAGATCAAAATATAATGCTGCTGATTGTTGGTCGCGCCGGCGACACCCGAAACGATTCCGAACACTGCGCCAAGCCCATCGTTTGCGCCGTAGATCGCATCGGCCACCCAACTGCCGCCGCGGCCGTGCCAGCGTTCGCGCTTTAAGATCTTATCCAGCGCAGTGCGCGGGTTCACCGGCGGTGCCATCGCGCTCAAAACGCGCGCGTGAGCTTTCTCTTCGATCGCGCTATGTCGCAGAAATTCCTGAACGTCCTGTTCGCCCGCGAACGCGCGCTCGGCTTGATCGTGAAATTCTGCTTCTTGTCGTTCTTCCGTCGCCTCCATACGACGAATGGCAATTTCCGCTCCGGCAATCCTGTTCCACCAACGATTTAAACGACGCCCGATTGTCTCTGCGTAAACAGGCGCCTCGGCGCCAAGTTCCTTTAGCTTTGCTCCCCAACGCTGCGCATGACGCTCTTCTGCTTCTGCCATGCGCAAAAGAATGCCTTTACGTTTTTCATCCCGCTCTCGTTCCGCGAGATCGCGGTAGGTTCGCGCGGTCTCGACTTCCGCCTGCCAATTGCGCCGCGCAACATCGATCGTTTGCTCAGGGGGTTTGTGCTCGGCGGCCATACCGCATTAAAGCCTAAGGAAAGGCGGTTTCCAAACCGCCCGTTTAAAGGCGGCGGACTGGAGACCGCCACGCCTCGAAGCGTTCTCTGCGTTTAATCAGCCGGCTCAATCGCAGCGCGCAGGACCGGCTCCGCACGCGCTCGCAGCTGTTGGGCCGTGATTATGAGCGCCACTGAACCGATGATGAGAACAGCCGCAACCAACATGCGTGCGCTGACGGTTTCACCCGCGAAAAAAGTACCGAGCAGCACGGCAACAATTGGATTCACATACGCATAAGTAGCGACCTTTGCTGGATCGCAGTGACGCAGCAACCAAATGTAAGCCGTGTACCCGACGACAGCGCCGATGATTATGAGATATACAAATGCGCCGAGCGACAACATGGAAACGGAACGGGGATGAAATCGCGGCAGTTCACCGGTGATTACACCCGCAATCAAAAGCAAAAATCCGCCACAGATCATTTGTTGGGCAGCAGTGAGAAACGGTGAAGATACGTGTTTCGCAGCGCGCGAGTAAAGCGAGCCGGCCGACCAAATGAAACTTGTGAAAAGCAGGATCGATATTCCGATCACAGGATTTTGTCCGCCTGAGGAGCGAAGGTGCAGACCTGGACCAAATAAAATTCCGACCCCAACAAAACCGCCGGCAAGCCCCATCCACATGATTGGCGTAGGCCGCGGCGCCGTTCCCGTGGCCCACCCTAGAAGCACGATATAAATCGGAACGATCGCCACGATCAACGCCGCCAACCCGGAGTCGATATATTGTTCTGAAATCGTCACGCCGCCATTGCCGCCAAGCAGCAAGCAGGCGCCGATGATGAACGACGTGCGCCAGTTCCTCCAATTTGACTTGCCTATTCCCTGTGACCAGGCAATCGCATACATGATCAAGCCAGCCAAAACGAATCGCGCACCTGCCATCAGAAATGGCGGAATCGTTTCAATTGAGAAGCGGATCCCGAGATAGGTGGAACCCCAAATTACGTACAGCGCGGCAAACGCGATGATAACGAGCGTTCTCTTCGGGGCAGCCATTGAGTGATGACAATGTCGCATTCGCTACCAAGAGCAACCGCGCAGGCTCAGGCTGAAAGCGACGCAACAGCGCCGCACTCAAAGACGCAGCGTGTGAAAGGCCGCTTTGAGAGACGGCCACGTTTTGGAAAGCGGCAGTGCTCTGCCGCTTTGAATTTTTACGAGGGTAGGCTGCTACGCGCCGCGTTTGAAAAGCAATCGATAGAGCAGCAACAGGATCATCGCGCCGACGACCGACATAATCCAGCCCGCGACATAATTCCCGCCCGCAAAAATCCGACCGATCCAGGTCCCGACCAGTGCGCCTGCGATACCAAGCAGAATCGTGACGATGCAACCACCGGGATCTTTGCCAGGCATCAAGAGCTTTGCGATCGCACCGATGACGAGACCAACAAGAATGGTCCAAATAATTGAATGAGCGCTAAAGTCCATAGTGAAACCGAGTTGTATCGCGTTGAATCGTGCTCGGCAAGGAAATTGGTTTGAAACGAAACAATCCATTCTGTAGCCACGCGCCTGTAGCGCCTCCTCCTGCGCGATCACTCGAGAGACAGCCCACAGAGCCGTGGCTACAGTTGGATCACTTGCGCCGAGTGAATATCATCGCTCGCCTGAATTTCGCGGAGTAATTGTTCGCCGGGCGCGATATCGAGATTTAATACCGTGAGCGCGGTTCCGCCCGCCTGGTTTCGGCTGAGTGACATCGTGGCGATGTTAACACCATGCTCGCCGAGCAGCGTCCCGATCCGGCCGACCATTCCGGGACGATCCGTGTTTTCCAGCACCAGTAACACGCCCTGCGGTCGCGCTTCCACCGGTCGGCTGTTGATGCGCACAATTCGCGGCGTGGCCCCGAAGAATGCGCCACCTACTGAAACCGCTTTCCCTTCGCCAACGGCAGAAAGTTCGAGCATATCGGTGTAATCGCCTGGTGCGCTCAGCCGTGATTCGCTCACCCTCAAACCGAGTGTTTCGGCAAACGCGGGCGCATTCACTTCGTTGATTTCGTTCCCGCCGGCAATTTGGAGAAATCCTTTCAGCACGGCGCGCGTAATCGCAGTCGTATCAACCTCGTTCACTTTGCCGCTGTAGTTGATGTTGAGCGACTCAGCGCGTTTCGGACCGATCTGCGACAGAAATTTGCCGAGCTTTTCGCCAAAACGAAGATGCGGTCCGATGATTGCCAAAGTCTTGGCGTCGAGATTAGGCATGTTCACCGCATTGCGGATTGTGCCTTCCAGCAGCACGGCGCGGATCGATTGCGCAATTTCAATCCCCACGCTCTCCTGCGCTTCCGCCGTCGATGCGCCCAGATGCGGAGTCAGAATAACGTTAGGCGTATCGCGCAAAGGCGAATCACCCGGCAGCGGTTCAATTTCGAAAACATCCAGCGCCGCACCGGCAACCTGACCTCCTCGCAACGCGTGCGCCAGCGCCACTTCATCAACCAGACCGCCACGCGCACAATTGATAACGCGGACACCGCGCTTCGTCTTTTTTAACCGTGCGGCGTCAAGAATGTGACGTGTCTCAGCAGTAAGCGGTGTGTGTAGCGAGATGAAATCGGCCGCGTTAAGCAAATCGTCGAGTTCATCGACCAGCTCTACCTGCAAACTGCGGGCGCGCGTAGCGGACAGGTAAGGATCGTAAGCAATCACTCGCATGCCGAAACTGATTGCGCGGCGACTCAATTCGCTGCCAATGCGGCCCATGCCAATTACGCCAAGGTTTTTGTTGTACAGTTCGACGCCTTCGAAATTCTTTTTATCCCAAGCCTTGCTGCGAATATTTGCGTCAGCCTGCGGAATTTTGCGCGCGACAGAGAGCAATAACGAAAATGCGTGTTCGGCGGTCGAGATCGTGTTTCCGCCCGGTGCGTTCAACACGACCACACCGCGGCGGGTTGCTGTCTCCACGTCGACATTATCAACTCCCACACCGGCGCGGCCCACGACCCGCAGTTTGTTAGCAGCATTCAAAATTTCGCCGGTGACTTTAGTCTGACTGCGCACCACCAGCGCGCTGAATTCCGGAATCAACTCAACGAGTTCGCGCTCGTTTAAGCCGGTCTTAATCGTAACCTCGAGCGTGTTCTCACGAGTGAGTTCGTCCACTCCGCGTTGCGAAATGGAATCGGCTATGAGGACTTTCGGCAGAGTCATGTTTTCTGGAACGTATTTCGCAAGGGAAATGAATCAGAGATGGGTCGCTTCGCTCAACATGAGAATGTCATTCATGAGGTGGTGCATTTAAATCTTAAAAGTTAAAACCGGTTGTGTTTAAACTTTTACCGCATGCAAGAGCGCAAAGCGCCCTATGTAATTTTCGCCATCGCAGCGGCGCTTGTCATTCCGGCTACGCTCACGTTGCGGACAGTTATTCATCCCGTCATTTTACAAGCCACATCGGCTAATCCGACGCCGCTCGGATACACTTGGAGCCTGCTCTTGTTTATCATCCCGATCGGCGCGCTGGGTTGGTGGTTTGCCTGCCGACCCGATTTGCAGTTTCCCAGAAAAGCGTTCTGGCGAACCATGGCAGTACTAACGCCGCTCGGTTTCCTGCTCGACCTGCTGTTTGGCAACGCTTTTTTCGTTTTCCCAAATAAATCGGCCACTCTCGGTTGGGAAGTACCCGCGGTGGGCGGCACGATTCCGATTGAAGAATTCGTTTTCTACCTCGCCGGCTTCATGGTGGTGCTGCTGAGCTATATTTGGTGCGACGAATACTGGATGGACGCATACAACGTGCGCGATTACACGGCGACAGCCGAACACGTACCGGGAATCGTCCGTTTTCATTTAGCGTCGGTCGTCCTTGGAGTCGTGCTGATCGCAGCTGCGATTGCGTATCGAAAGCTTTTGTCCGTCGCGCCAGAAGGTTTCCCCTGGTACTTCGTTTATCTCGTATGCGCGTCGCTGATTCCGTCCGCTGGCTTTTTCCACACCGTCCGGCCATTCATTAATTGGCGCGCATTCAGTTTTACATTCTTTTTGCTGCTAATGATCAGCCTGCTATGGGAAGCGACGCTCGCGTTACCTTACGGTTGGTGGGAATACCGGCCTCGTACTATGATGGGGCTGCACATTGGAGCGTGGTCAGGCCTGCCGATTGAAGCAGTTTTCGTTTGGTTCGCTGTGACCTTCACGACAGTCATCACCTATGAAGTGATTAAAATTTGGAAAGCGTCAGGAACGCGTGCGCTCGAAGCATTTTTCGGCATCAGGAAATAGCCTTCTCGAAGATTCCGTCAGCCGTAAATGATCAAACGGATGGAATCGGGCAAATGCTGGGCCACGTTTGTAGCAACGCTTCCGCGAAGGAGCTTCACCATCGCCGGACGCTGCGACGCTCCGATGACGAGGAAATCCATGCCCATTGTTGCAGCAAGATCGACAATTGTCGTGGCAGCGTCCTGGCTTACAGCGTAAAGCGGAACCACGTTGATGCCGCGCTCGCTCCCAAGCTTGCGCATGGAGCACATGATAGCATTTGCTTCCGGGTCGTCCTGCCAGTTCGAGCGGCCAAGCGGAGTGCCAGCCGCCGTGTAATAAACAGCGACTTCCTTAACATAGAGCACAAACAACGTGGCTTTGCGCAACTGCGCTTCGTCCAAGGCAAAACTGAGCACACCTGTGATTCCGCGTGCAGCGACCATGATCTTTTGGCCTTCCTCCAACCGTGGCTGCATACTAGTCATGAGATCAGGCGTGACCATCTTGGCGACTTCGCGGGTCACCGTCAGCGTGGTGAGGCCCTGTCGTTTCAACGTGTAAGCGCGCAAGGCCAGCCCGCCGATCAGAATCGCGAGCACAAACTGAAGTGCATCGACTTTCGTATGCGCCAGCGTTACCTCGACGAAAGCCAGAATCACAAACGTAATGGCAAAGAGAACGCGATCGTACCAGGTGAAATCCACGTTCCGATTGAACGCGCAAGAGCCGAGATTCACCGTGATCGCTCCGACTACGCCAATCGCGTAAAGGCCAGCGAGCGCACTGAAGTCCGCCGCAAAAAGTAGCACCACGGCTGGCAGGCCGACGGCAATCACCAACGGCCACACCGGAACGCCGTGTCGGTTCAGCCGGCGAAATTGCCGGGGCATTTCGCGATCGCGCGACATCATGTAAAGCAGACCGATCATTGCTACGATCGCGGTATTGGCCGCGCTCAAAAGCAGCAGGCAGAAAACAATTCCAACGATCCAGCCGAAGACTTGTCCGACCGCCGGCGAAAACGTCGCGGCGGCAAATTCTTCCCCTACGAAGCGCAACATGTCTTCACTTCTCTGCCCCAGAACTGCGGCGATCGTGCCCTGATCAGTTAAATGCAGAGTTTTACCGAGCACAGAAGGCAGGGAAAGCATTGCCCATCCAAGAAGCGCCGTGCCAATAACAACTTCGATGGCCACCGGCAAGATTGCCTTCAACGACTCGCGCGCGACGCTTGGGTGTTCCATCGTCGATCCCGGATCGAGCTTCATCACGCCCGTAAGGTTCGCGATCGACTCCGCACCCGACAATGCGAGGATCACGCCGACAAACTGTACCCAAACCGTGGTGAAACTCTCATGCCGTGGCTCGAGAAATCGCGTCGTCAAATGCGGCGCACTGAGCGCGATTAAGAGGATCACTACTATTGTCGTCGGTAGCGCCAGCGCGACAGCAAAGCTGCCGGAATGTTTCGGCCCGAGAAAGTTGATTAACCCCATCACCACAAGCACGCCGATCGTTGTCAGCGCGATATGGTCGCGCATGAATTTCATCCAAACGATATTTTCAGCACCTGAAGTGACGTAGCTAAGCGCCGACCAACCGCTAAGAGCGGCCGTTACTGTCAAATCGGCTACGAGCAACAAGGCCCCTACCACGGCTAACAAACGTCCTTGTGAACGCGCGGATGAGTATACACCGCCGCCATCAGGGAAGTGACGACAGATGACGATGTAATTGATGCCAACGAGCGCAGTCACTGCGCAGACTGCAAGAATGATCGGTAGCGATGAGAACCCCGCGGCGAGAAACGCCAGTCCGATCACATACGCCTTGCTGGTACCCCAATCACCGTAAAGCAATGCGGCAGCGCGTTTCCAATCCAGATTGCGCGGTCGATGGACGCCCGCACTCGCGTCGAGAACAAGATCATCTATTAGCTGCGCCATCGGTATCGGCAGTGACTCTCGATTGTGCGCGCGCTCGCTGGCAAGCGCTTTCTCCACCCATGGTCAACTGCGGTTAACCTATGAATCGGTAACCGATTCCCGGCTGAGTCTGAATCAAAGACGGTTTTGCGGGGTCGGCTTCAATTTTTTGGCGCAGATGCGTGACGTAAACTCGTAAATATTGCCGATGCTCCTCGGATTTCGGGCCCCAGATTTCCCGCAGGATGTGGCGATGCGTGAGGACGCGCCCTGGATGTTTCACGAACAAGCGGAGCAAAGCGTACTCGGTGGCGGACAATTTGATTTCACGGCCAGCTCGCGTAACCACACGCGCCGTAAGATCAACGATCAGATCGCCATTTTGAAATATGGAGACTTCCTCGGAAGGCCGTGTTTTGCGCTGCGCAGCGCGAAGGCGCGCGAGTAATTCAGGAGTGCTAAATGGCTTGGTAATGTAATCGTCGGCGCCGGCATCCAGCGCCGCTACTTTTCCCTGCACATCGTCACGTACGGTCAGCACGATGACCGGTGCTTCGCTCCATTCCCGCAAGCGTTCAAGAACCTGTAGTCCATCAAAGTCCGGCAGCCCCAGATCGAGCAAAACCACGTCCGGTTTGCGAGTGGCGATTTCCATTAGCCCCTGTTGTCCCGTTTCGGCTTCATACACCTTGTAGTTCTCGCTCTCGAGGACGAGCCGAAGCAGGCGGCGGATCTGAACCTCGTCGTCAATGATTAGCGCGACGTGATTCATTTAGCGGATGACACACGCGCCGCTGTACCTTTAACGGCGGATACCCCCGCCTCGACAGTTTCTCGCGGGGACACGCC
Organism: Candidatus Udaeobacter sp.; assembly: GCA_036264275.1. GTDB lineage: Bacteria > Verrucomicrobiota > Verrucomicrobiia > Chthoniobacterales > UBA10450 > Udaeobacter. Next base: position 15,733 of record DATARG010000238.1, read on the forward strand.
TGCCGCCACAGAAGCCGCACCAGGAAGTCGCATTGCTTCACCGATAGGCAAACGAATGGAAAACACCGCACCGCTTCCCTGGCGATTCTGCGCTACGAGCTCACCGCCATTTGCCTCAACCAACTGCCGCGCAATCGACAGACCAAGACCGATACCACCGGGACGAGTGCGCGGGCCGCGATAGAATTTTTGGAATACCTTTGTTTCCTCTCCCGGTTCGAGACCGGCACCGCGATCGGCCACGGAGATGACCAACATCGAATGGTCACGCGTGGCATTCACTTCAATCGGTTGATCGCTTTTGCCATAACTCGTCGCGTTCGAGAGCAACGCATTCAGCGCCTGCTGAATTAGCCCTGAGTCTATCGAGACCGGCGGCAGGTCCTTCGCGATGTTGATTTCCACGTCGCTTTCTTTCAAGCTGGAAGCAGCAACTGCTTCGTACACAAGCTCGTCCGGATCGCACCATTCGCGCACCGGTTGGAGGAGGCCAGACTCAAGACGCGTAGCGTCAAGCAAATTATCGACTGTGTGGGTGAGGCGCCGCGCTGCTTGTTGTAATTCAGCAGAATTGGGGTGTGCTTGTTGTAACGCAGCGCTCATCGCGGCGAGTGGCGTCTTTAACTCATGCGATACGGAATCGAAAAGCACCTTTTGCAGTTTCTGCGATTCTCGCGCGACCTGAGCCTCGCGGCTTTCTTGCAGGGCATGTTCCTTGTTCACAAAAACAGCGAGTTGAGCGGCGAACGCGTCCAGCAATTCCCGCTGCTCTAATGTAGGCAAGGTCTTCAGCCGCACGCTTAGCACGCCCTCAGCACGTGCCGCGGTGACCAGTGGAGTGTGCAGGCATTCTGAATCCGGGAGCGTATCGGTTGATTTGCCGGCAGCTTGTTTCTTTTGGAAGGCCCACATCGCAACGCTCTCGTCCTTTTTTGATGGCACAAACGTGCTGTCGGGATGTTGGATCAGGCCATTTTCATCGCGCAACCAGACTGCCGCGTCCGCTTGAAAGAAATCTCTGATCAATTGGAAAACTTTGGGGAGCGCTTGCGCGAGATCGCGGCTGGCGGCCAGCTCACGCGTCAAACGATACAATGCCGTGGCACGTTCTTCCCGGCGGCGCTCGGCTTGTTCGCGTTCGTGCAATTGAGTCGCCAGATGTCCGATTACAACGGCGATAACAAAGTACGCGCCGAACATCATGAAGTCTTCGAACTTACTGATGTAAAAAGTGAAGCGTGGCGGAATGAACAGGAAGTTCCAGAGCAGCGCGCTAAGCGCGGCCAGAAAAAATGTCGGCCAGCGACGCAGACGCATTCCGGCGAGTACGACTGCGAACAAATAGAAGAGCGCGATCGCCCAGTAGCCGATGTAGTTAAAGACTAACAGTGAGAAAGCCGTAACCGCGGCGGCGATGCCGAGCGCGATTCCAAACTCCTGCCAGGGTGTGCGCGCCAGACGTTCTTCGAGCGATTCACGCCTCGGCTGCGCGCCGTCTTCGGACGGAATCATGTGAATATCGATGTTGCCGCTATTGCGCATCAACCAGCGCAACAGATCGGGCTTGAGAAAATTGAACCACGGCGTCCCCAGCGGTTTCCCCATTATAATTTGAGTAACATTGTTTTGTCGCGCGACACGCAGCAGTGCTTCAGCAACATCCCTGCCCGGCGTCGTAATCACTTCCGCTCCGAGCTGGCGCGCCAGCGCGATAGAGCGTGTTAATCGCGTCTGTTCCTCCTGTGAAAGGAGACGAGGACCTTCGATGTTCGCCACAATCCATGATGCCTCCATGGATGAGGCCAGCCGACGCGTGTAGCGAATCAATCTTTCCGAATATGGACTCGCGCTAACGGCAACGAGCAGGCGATCGCCGCTCTTCCACGGACCCGGTATTTTTTGCTCCAACATGATCTCGCGCAGATCGCGGTCCACGTGTTCAGCCACAACTCGGAGCGCCATTTCCCGCAGGGCCGTAAGGTTGCTCTCGCGAAAGAAATTTTTCGCGGCCCGCTCCGCGCGTTCCTCGAGATAAACCTTTCCGTCAGCCAGTCGAGTGCGCAGCTGATCTGGAGTTAGGTCGACAAGAACGATTTCGTCCGCAAGATCGAGGACTGAATCGGGAACCGTTTCACTCACCGGGGCCCCTGTGATTTGGCGGACTGTATCGCTACGACTGCCAACGTGTTGAACATTTAGCGTCGTATAGACATCGATTCCAGCATCGAGCAGCTCGAGCACGTCCTGGTAACGTTTCGGATGACGCGAGCCCGGCGCGTTCGTGTGCGCGAGTTCATCAACAACCGCAAGTCCAGGATGCCAGGTGAGAATGGCATCCAGATCCATTTCGGTCAGCGTCGTGCCGCGATATTCAATCTTTGAACGCGGCATGATTGGCATGCCTTCCAGTAACGCTTCGGTCTCCTTTCGGCCGTGCGTCTCGGCAACTCCAACCACGACTTCGCATCCCTCGGCCTGCTTTTCACGCGCCGCTAGCAGCATGGCGTAGGTCTTCCCCACCCCCGGTGACATCCCGAAGAAAATCTTTAGCTTGCCCCGAATGTACTTCGCTTCGTCGCGCTTCAGTTGCGCAAGAAGTGCGTCCGGATCAGGCCGCTCCGTTTCAGTCATCCGATAATTCTACTCCTGTACTGCGCTATCTCCACATTCCCGAGTAGCAGCAAATGGACAATCGTGATCACGTCGGTAAGCCATCGAGAGTCGGCAAATCATCGCGTGTGGATTCCGCTGACTGCGCCACTATCGATTAGGAAAACTTTTTGAATGGCGACTGCATGCGAGCAAGAAACAAATCATTGCCGCCGCGAGAGGCACGCCGATCAAGCCACGGTAGTCGTGACGAGCGAACACATTTGTTAGATCACCGACCATGTTGATCGAAAGGATTATCAAGGCCAGCCACGTGCCCCATGGTCTAGCCTGCCACAATCCAATCGCTGCGAACAAACACGCTGTTCCGACAGTCAGCATGAGCACCACCGACCAATAACCCCATGATTCAAACGCGAGTCGCGCGTCAGGATTAAGTCGCCATAACGAATCGAGCGCGCTACCAGGAAACAGAAGTAAACTGACAGTCAGGGCGCACATCGTTGCGCCAAAAGCAAAAAACGCTGCGAACCAGCGGTGAACCCTCGAAGTTTGCACCCGCGCAATATGTCCTGCAGTCTTTCGCATCGCTCAACATTAACCGCTTATGCAGGTCGATTCGAGTTGCATCAAAAGCGATAGCCGAAGCCGCTAAACACGTTGTAATCGGGAGCGCTACGTGTGAGCCCGCAGAACGAATTCACATCAATCGAGCAGTTCGGCGTGACTTGATAAATCAAACCGGTATCGAGTGTGCCGACCCATGGCCCTGAACTGGCTGCGTCGTAGAATTCAACATAGCCACTCAAATTCCCGACAATTGTACGGGAGAGTCCGACCGGATTTTGCCACTGTACCTGCATGTTACTGCTGCGCGATTTATCGAGGATGTCGATCCTGGTTTGCCCGAACCGTCTGAAACTCCACGGTACGAGTAACTCATAGGTAATTCAAAGCCGGGCTCCCAAACATGGTTTTCGGTATCGCCAGTATTCGTCAGTATTTTCAATGACGAGAGGAAGCCGATAACCAATTTTCCACCAGCGTTGCCGACAAAGCCGTCCTGATCGAGCCGATTCCCGGGTCCGCACCCGCCGCTACAGTTTCGGTGGTTTCCTAATGCTAAATTGATTCTGGTGACACGACCAGTTCGTCGCGGAGTCTGCAGCCTTGACTCGTCTGTCCTAACGAGCCAATACTCGCCGCCTAACGGAGGATAAGCAATGTTACATCTCGATACTGGAAATACCGCCTTCACGCTCCTGTGCGCCAGCCTGGTCATGTTGATGACGCCGGGGCTGGCCTTCTTTTATGGCGGACTCGTTGGACGAAAGAACGTACTCGCGATCATGATGCAGAGCTTCGTCTCGATGGGCTGGACCACGGTGTTGTGGTTGGCCTTCGGATTCTCGCTCTGCTTCTCGGGCGATCAGAAAAGCGGTACGGATCTCTTTGGTATCATCGGTAACCTGAATTGGGCGGGCCTGCGCGGCATCACTCTTTCCACACCATCCCCAAACGACACGATTCCGATGCTCGTCTTCTGCGCTTACCAGATGATGTTTGCCATCATCACGCCGGCGCTCATCACTGGTGCGTTCACCAATCGCATCACTTTCAAAGCCTACATGCTCTTTCTGACGGCGTGGCTCATCCTTGTTTACTTTCCATTCGTCCACATGATGTGTGGCGGCGGCATGCTCGCGGAATGGGGGGTAAAAGATTTCGCTGGCGGGATCGTCGTGCATAATATCGCCGGAATTGCCGCGCTCGCTTCCATTCTCTACGTCGGCAAGCGCAAGATCGTGGACCGCGGTCCCCATAGCATCCCGCTCGTTGCGCTCGGTACCGGGTTGCTCTGGTTTGGTTGGTACGGTTTCAATGCCGGATCTGAATTTCGCGTCGATGCGACTACCGCGGTCGCATTTATCAACACCGATATTGCCGCGTCGTTCGCGGCGATCGCATGGATGCTGGTGGACTGGCGAGTTTCGAAGAAGCCAAAATTCCTCGGGCTGCTGACAGGCGCGGTTGCAGGCCTCGCCACCATCACGCCCGCAGCGGGCTACGTGTCGCCGGCGACCGCTGTCATCATCGGGCTCGCTGCCGGTGTCGTCTGCTATTACGCTTGCGCCCTAAAGAACAAGCTCGGGTGGGACGACGCCCTCGACGTATGGGGCGTGCACGGCGTTGGTGGCTTTCTCGGCATCGTGTTACTCGGTGTGTTCGCCTCAACGGCGTGGAATCCAGCGGCCAACGGTGGCGTAAACGGATTGCTCGCCGGCGACGCAAGTTTCTTTGTGAAGCAGCTCACTGCGGGACTGTTCTCGTCTGTTTGGGCGCTGATTTTCACATTCGGGATGCTGTGGATCATCGACCGCATCACAATCGTACGGGTTGAAGATGCACACGAAGAACTCGGACTCGACGAAGCGATCCACGGCGAGACGGCGTACGTAGAAGTGGATGTAGCGGTGATTCGGCCCGGCCAACCGCTCTGATCGTGAATTAGCGGAACGAATATTGCCTAACGAGCCGATCGCCCGCTGGTAAATTCTGCGGCCCACATTCCTCAACCAAATGCGTTAGGTCGATCGACAAAATAAAACCAATCGCTCTTCGAGATGCAAGGGGCTGCATGAAGGCTATTTGGTATTTGCGTGGCACGCCACCGTTTAGGCACCCATGAAGCCCGGCGAGTTGCTTGTTCATGTCCTCGGTGGGCATAACAAAAAGTAACGGGAGTCGAAACGCCAAGCAACGAGATAAGGGTAGTGCCCTAATTTGACAGAAAGTCTTGCTGCTTAGAGGTTGACGAGTGTTGGGGCTTTATAGCCAAAAAGAAAGCTCACGCGTCATTAGAGCAGCGCTCGCGCTACATGTTGTTCTCCGAATCCCGCCGATAGATTCACCACAGACCGCCGTCAAAGTGGCGATTGCGAGCAAGGCCAGGTCCTAATGACACTGCTTTCGCGCGAGGTCTTAGGCTTTCTCGCTTCGTTTCTCATTGGCACGGTGTTGCTTGACGTGTTCCTGACAATGTATGAGCGCCACAGGCCCGACGTACCTCGAAAAGAGCGTCGCATTTTCAAGTGGTCAGTTAAAGGGGGAATCGGGATTGGCATTCTGGTCATGCTTTTGCAATTCCTGCTTTCAAGTTAGGACACTCGTCGCCAAACCTACCAGAGACACGATGAATATTTCATTCACGACAATCAACGTGAGCTGCCAACGCTCGCACGGAGTTGATTGCATCGATTAGCTGGAACGGACGATCGGTGCCGATGCGAACGCGCCGGCTGTTCCTTAAGTGCAATTCGACCGCCGCCGCCTGCGAGAGTCGCCAACTGTAACCGCGGCGCTCGCGCCTGACACCCCATCCGTAGGCAATGGCTGATGACAATTCCACCGGACACAATATTTCGGATCGTGATTCTCCGGGTTAATCCAGCCAGGACCATACGAACCCAGAGTTGGCCGTTCGCGATCTCGACCACGGAAGAGCAAACGCCAGAGCAGTCATTGGTGGCAACAGTAACGCGATATTTGCCAGAAGACTGAGACCCGCCGCCCACATCGCCACGAGCGTGGCGCTGCCGGTTGTCGCGAGTATTCCGACTAACAAATCTCTTCGTTGCACGTGCATGTAAGCGCAGGGCGCGGAACCGTTCAATTGCGTCGGCGATATGGTTTCTCTTCCGTGTCTTGCCGATTGGATCAGCACGCCAGAAGACATCTGCGGAGCGATTTTCAATAAGGTGCGCGCGCTAGAAATGGGAATCACGTCCCTGGAAAAGACGAGCCGGTTATACTTAGTCCCGTCGTCGTGTGCGCTAGTTATTGCCGACGATTCGGGACCTATTTCTTTAAAACGTAAAGAGAGCGTCCGCGCTGAACATTACCTGATCCTTGTCGCCGTTATCGAAGACTGCCTTGCTTGAGTGGTCGTAGCGGATTTCCGGCCTGAACAGTAAATGTGAAAAGAATGCGTTTTCAGGAAACGGCTTGATCGCAACACCAAACGTTGCTGAGAAGAAGTCAGTGCTAACAGGTCCACCGTATGAGAATCCGCTGGCGGCGTCGCGATACCACTCCAGCCGCGTGTTTAAGGTGAAATGCGGGTCTACTGCGTAGCTGAGGTAGCCATCAACCGCGCCCCACTGTTTGGCGCCACCGCTTAAGCCGGGAATCTGTGCAGCGTTTACAAAGTCAATGCCTATGCCGGCGCTAAATTGGTCCGTAATCTTCTGGGTGATAACCAAGTCCAAATACGTCCACCAATGACTGTTGTCGCCTGGAGGTAGGTTAGGGCCGACACCGATTGGAAACTCGGGGCCTTCGGTCATGACGAAGGTAACGGCGGTTTTGTCGCTGGGTGCCCAGATAATTCGACCGAGAAAATCCAAAGTGTTATTCGCGTCGCGGGCGGACTGGTTCCAACCGCGCGTGAATCCAGCTTCGAACGTCCACTTCGGGTTGTACACGTAAGTGAATAATACGCCGGTCTGTGTACCTGGTTCAGCATAGAGAAACGAGTAGCTGTGGGAATAGAAGTTGCGGGCCGAATCGCCAAACGCGTTATAGATATTGGCGCTGTAGTGCTCGAATCCTGCCAGTTCGATCCATTTGCCCGCTCTAACTCGCATTGGTATGCCAGGCAATGTCACGTCCAGCCAGCCTTGGATAAGATCCCATTGGTTACGGCCAGTCTGCTCATCGAACATTCCGTTTGAATGAATGAATGCCGCATCGGCACCGTAAAGACCTTCCACGCGAAAACCCACGTCGAACTGATTCTTGGTCGGATCCACCGCTCGTTCCATGTTCAAACTGACGTTATCCAGAATGAAACTATTCTTGAACTTGTTGTATCCCATGAACGTGGGGCCATCTTCATGATGCGGCGCGCTAAAGTCATAAAAATAACCAGTCTCAACGTATCCGTAGAAGTTGATGCCGAGATCCTTTAGGGGCTTGCCGATACCGGCTTGATCAAGGAGGTACATCAACGGCGCTGGCGGCGATGGAGTTGGACTTGCTTCGGCAGCGACTTGCTCGTCCGATGCGAGTGCCAGGTTTGTGCAGGCCATGATCGCGCCAGCAACGATGAGCGTTTTCATGACAGCGTTCTATCAGAGGCGTCAAGAACAAGAAGTTCGCGGATTATCGACGAACCGGGTCTAGAACAGATCATGCGGTAGCGACTCCGCTTTACTTTTCTGGCGCGGACGTTCTCCCCATCGTGACCTGTCATTACGCTTTCCATTTGTCGGAGAACTTCCGTTCCGCCCGGTGCCAAAACTAGAGATTACCGGCTCGTGAAATAGCCAGTCCGATACAATCGGAATGAATATGAAAACGTAAGTCCGAGCCGTTTCATTAGTGTTGCTGGTCAAGCGCGAAGTTCAATTGCAGAACATTGACCCCGGGTTCGCCTAAGACACCGAGATCACGCCCATCGGTGTTTTGTTGGACGAGTTCGCGAACTTTTTCTTCGCTCAATCCCCGACCTTTAGCCACGCGCGCAGCTTGGAGTTGGGCATTTTGCAGACTGATGTGCGGATCGAGGCCGCTGCCGGACGCGGTGACTGCATCCGAGGGTACTGGCTCGGTTTCGTTCAGGCCATTTTCCTCGCGATATGCCACAATGCGTTCTTTAATCGCATCGTTTAGCTTCCGCGAAGTCGGTCCCAAATTGCTGCCGCCGGAACTCGTCGCGTCATAGCCGTTGCCAGCAGCCGAAGGCCGCGGATGAAAATATTTGGGATCAGAGAACGCCTGGCCTAGCAACTTTGAGCCGAGTACTGTTCCATCTGAAGCAACGATCAAACTGCCGTTGGCTTGGTCGCGAAACATCACCTGCGAAATTCCGAACACGATCAGCGGATAAATCCCGCAGCAGACCACAGCCAGTACAAGCGTCGACACGACTGCGCCGCGAATATGGGAGAAGAATTCTTTCATGTCGTTAGGCCAGGTGAAATGCGGTGATAATGAGATCGATCAGTTTGATCCCGATAAATGGAACGATGAGACCGCCGAAGCCGTAGATCAGCAGGTTGCGTTGCAGAACAGCAAGTGCACCCATCGGTTTGTATGCTACGCCGCGCAGCGCCAGCGGAATAAGTGCGATGATAATAAGCGCGTTGAAAATGACGGCGCTGAGGATCGCGCTCGTGGAGGTGCTCAAGTGCATGATGTTGAGCGGCGCGATGTCGGGAAAAGTTGTCATCAGCATCGCCGGGACAATTGCGAAGTATTTTGCGACGTCGTTCGCGATGCTGAACGTTGTCAGTGAACCGCGAGTGATCAGCATCTGTTTTCCGATCTCGACGATGTCGAGCAGCTTCGTTGGATTGGAATCGAGATCGACCATGTTGCCGGCTTCGCGCGCAGCTTGGGTCCCCGTGTTCATGGCAACACCCACGTCTGCCTGCGCGAGCGCCGGTGCATCGTTCGTGCCATCGCCCGTCATGGCAACCAGATGACCTTCAGCTTGTTCCTGACGAATCCGTTTTAGTTTTTGTTCTGGTGTTGCTTGCGCCATGAAATCGTCGACGCCAGCCTCGGCCGCGATCGCCGCGGCTGTCAGCGGATTATCACCGGTTATCATCACGGTTTTGATTCCCATTTTGCGCAACTGCGCGAACCGCTCTTTGATTCCGCCTTTGACCACGTCCTTAAGCTCGATCGTGCCAAGCGTCAGCACGTCGGACGCAACGACGAGCGGCGTGCCGCCGCGGTGCGAAATTTCGTCCACTGTTTTGGCCACCTGTTGTGGGAAGATTCCGCCCGCGGATTCGATGAAGCCGCGGATTGCGTCGGCCGCGCCCTTGCGAATGCGCATCTTTGGCTCCGAACCATTGGCATGAAGGTCGACACCACTCATCCGGGTTTGAGCCGTGAAGGGCACAAACGTCGCCTCCAGTTCATGCATCTCTCTCGCGCGCAATCCGAATTTCTCTTTCGCCAATACGACGATCGAGCGTCCTTCGGGCGTTTCATCGGCCAGCGAGCTCAACTGCGCAGAGGCCGCGAGATCATTGGGCGATACGCCTGGCGCCGGATGAAACGCGACAGCCATGCGATTGCCGAGCGTAATTGTGCCAGTTTTGTCCAGTAGCAAAACGTCGACGTCGCCAGCCGCTTCGACAGCGCGTCCGCTCATTGCGAGAACATTGCGTTGAAGCACGCGATCCATTCCCGCGATGCCAATAGCGCTAAGCAAACCGCCGATCGTTGTGGGAATGAGACAGACCAAAAGCGCGATTAACACCGGAATAGAAAAGTTTGTCGCTGAATAAATTCCGAATGGCTTCAGCGTTACGCAGACCAGAAGGAAGATGAACGTTAACGCGGCAAGGAGGATTGTTAGCGCAATTTCGTTAGGCGTTTTCTGGCGTCGCGCGCCCTCGACCAGCGCGATCATTTGGTCCAGAAAGCCGGCGCCCTTGTCAGCAGTGACACTGATCACAATGCGATCACTCAGCACGCGTGTGCCGCCGGTCACCGCGCTGCGGTCGCCGCCGCTCTCGCGGATTACCGGCGCGGATTCGCCGGTGATCGCTGCCTCGTCAACGCTGGCAATTCCCTCGATCACGTCGCCATCCGCCGGAATGATGTCCCCCGCTTCGCACACAACGAGATCGCCTTTCTGCAACGCTGGCGCGGGGACTTTGTCCTCTTGTCCATTCCGCAGGCGGCGTGCGATCGTATCCTTGCGCGCTCGCCGCAGGCTGGCTGCTTGCGCTTTGCCGCGGCCTTCCGCCACGGCTTCTGCGAAATTAGCGAAGAGCACGGTAAACCAGAGCCAGATGGCCAGTTCCGTCACAAAGCCGCGCAGTCCTGACTCGGCAGTAAAAATTCCGACCATCGTTAGGGCTGCACCGACCATGCTCACAAACATGACCGGGTTCTTCACCATTAGCCGCGGGTTAAGCTTTTTGAACGCGTCGCCAATAGCCGGCCCGACGATGTTCCAATCGAAAAGCGATGAAGGTTTTTGTGTCATACCGCTCAATTCCAGAGAAACGTTCTGCTCTCACCAACACCTGACTTTAGCCAGGTGGACAGCGCGCCTAACGAATAGTCAGCTGTTTCAACAGCCTTTCTTTTAACCAAAAGCCGTTGAAACAGTTTCGACGTTTCTGTGGCGCGGAACACCCGACTGAACTCGGGTTTTAATGAGATAATGGAGATTGAGTCCATTGGTTCATCTGGGGCTTAGAAAAGTTTTCCGCCCTGCATGAGGAAGTGCTCTACGATTGGACCGAGAGTCAGTGCGGGGAGAAAATTCAGCGCACCGATCAGAAGGACGGTTCCGAGAAGCAGAATCAGAAACGTGCCGCCGGAGACTGGAAACGTGCCGACACTTGGCGGCGCGACTCTTTTTTGTACCAACGAGCCTGCAAGCGCCATGATCGGCACGATCATGAGGAAGCGGCCGAACAACATGTCCAAGCCGATGGTCGTGTTGTAAGGCGGTGTATTGCCTGAGAGACCGGCGAATGCGCTGCCGTTGTTTCCGGCACCGGAGCTAAACGCGTAGAGAATTTCGCTTAACCCATGTGGGCCGCTGTTATTCAGGCCAACCAAGCCCCATTTGGCAACTACAGCCCAGGCAGCAAAACCAAGAATTGAAATGGCAAGGATCAGCAACGAGAGCATCGCCATCTTTACGTCAAACGCTTCGATTTTTTTGCCGAGATATTCCGGCGTACGACCGACCATCAGACCTGCGATGAAGACCGCGAGCACAACGAAAATTAGCATGCCGTATAACCCAGCGCCGACTCCGCCGAAAATCACTTCGCCTAGTTGAATATTGAACAACGGAACGAAGCCGCCGAGCGCGGTGAACGAATCGTGCATCGAGTTAACTGCACCGCAGGAGGCATCGGTTGTGACCGTGGCGAAAAGCGCGGAATTGAAAATACCGAATCGCACTTCCTTCCCCTCCATGTTACCACCGGCAATCCCAAGACTCTGGTGGATTGGATTACCATTCGCCTCCGCCCACCAGCACAACAGCACGCCGCCAACAAAAAGGACCAACATCGCGGCCCAGATGGTCCAGCCGTGTTTTTGATTCTTGACCATCCGGCCGAGGTAGTAAGTAAGGCCGCTGCCAATTGAAAAGATTGACAACATCTGAATGAAATTCGAAAGAGGCGTGGGATTCTCGAATGGATGCGCTGCATTAGCGTTCGCGTAACCACCACCATTTGTTCCAAGCATCTTGATCGCGACCTGTGAGGCCATCGGGCCCTGCACGATGTTCTGATCGGTTACGGTTTGCTCTTCTGTTATCGCCTTGCCATCTGGCCCTTTGATCGTCTCGCCTTTGTCGTTCTTTTTCTCCACCTGGATCTTCATCGATTCGACCAGCGTGGCCTTGGTGTAAGGCTTGAAATTTTGAATCATTCCCTGCGAAACTAGGAAGACCGCCAACACCAGACAGATCGGCAGAAGCAGGTAGTAAGTGACCCGAACCAAATCGACCCAAAAATTGCCGAGGGTTGTTGCCGAATGTCGCGCAAGTCCCCTAACGAGCGCAGCCGCGATCGCGATCCCAGTGGCGGCCGACGCGAAATTGTGAAACGCTAACCCGACCATTTGTGAGAAGTACGACATCGTCAATTCACCGCCGTAATTCTGCCAGTTGGTGTTAGTGGTAAAACTGGTTGCGGTGTTAAACGAGAGATCAGGACTGACTCCTGCCAATTTTTGCGGATTCAGCGGGAGAAAATATTGCAAACGCAGGATCGCATACGTAAACAAGCACCCCGCCAGACTAAAAAGGAGCATGGCGAGCGTGAATTGCTTC
>DATARG010000256.1:0-4103 GCA_036264275.1 Candidatus Udaeobacter sp.
GATTGTTTTTTCACTTCCTGGGCCATCTTGGGGGACCGCTAATCGTTTGGCTCCTGAAACGCGGCGACTCGCCTGAGATCGACGCACATGGAAAAGAGTCGCTCAACTTTCAGATCTCGATGCTGATTTACGATGCGGTCGCCGCGATTCTTTGCATCGTGCTCATTGGCATTCCGATTTTGATCGCCCTCTGGATACTGAACACCGTGTTTGTTATCATCGCATCGGTTAAGGCGAGCGAGGGAAAGTTCTACCGCTATCCCTTTACAATTCGGTTCATCAGCTGATTCCGCGGTGTCATCCCGAGCGAAGTCGAGGGACCCCGTTGCGCTGGCCTTAAGGTAAAATCGCGGGATTCTGCGACTGCGCTTCGCTTCGCTCAGAATGACACGCTTGGCTAGTGCTTGGCTTCGGCTAACGCTCGCAGCGTCTTGAGATTCATCACGTCTTCGCGCAAGTCTTCCCCTTTGGGTGTTTCGAGCACTTTCGGGATTTTACGAAAACGGCGATCCCGCATAATGAAGTGGAACGCATCCAGGCCAATCCGGCCTTTGCCGATGTGTTCATGCCGATCCACTCGCGAACCGCGAGCGGTTTTCGAATCGTTGAGGTGAAATGCAACGAGACGATCCCGACCGATTACCCGATCGAATTCGCACAAGGTCTTTCGCATCGAGGCTTCGCCGGTGATGTCGTAACCCGCCGCAAAAACATGCGCGGTGTCGAGGCAAACACACAGACGCTCGGGCTCGCGCACGCGGTTGATGATGTATGCAAGCTGCTCAAATTTGTTTCCCAGACATGATCCCTGGCCCGCAGTAGTCTCTAACGCGATTCGCGTTTTGATTTTAGGAAGACCACCGAGCACGCGGTCAATTGATTCGACGATTTTTTCGAGTCCTGCTTCTTCGCCTGCGCCGAGGTGTGCACCTGGATGCACAACCAGAAACGGCAATTCGAGCTGGTCTGCGCGAATAAGTTCCTCTGACAAGGCGCGAATCGAATTCCGGTGAAATTGCGGATTCGTCGCCGCCAGATTGATGAGGTAATTCGCATGGGCAAAGATCGACAACAACTCTCCCCGCTGGACGTGGTCGAGAAAATCGCTGATTTCCTCCCGCCGCAGCGGGCGGGCAAACCATTGCATGTTGTTCTTGACGAATATTTGCATGGCGGTGCAGCGGATTGAACGCGCCCGCTCGATCGCCATGCTGACACCGCCGCGGATGGACATGTGCGCGCCCAGCAGAATGGGATGAGGCGGCGAATCGGCGATAGGGTGAATAGGCGAACGCGTCGTTTCGCCGTTTCCAGGTTTCGCCGTTTCCTTTTTCTTCACAGGACCGTCAAAATACCTTGGGGTGCCAATCGGGTTTCTTAAGGCTCCCAGTGCCGGCGTATTCGAAAAGCTTGTACATCGGCGTGAGCAATACGCCGGGTCCTTTCATATTCAGACGCAGGCTGAAATCGAGCTTGTCGTCGAGAAAATGAATGTCTCCATGACCGAGCATGCTAAAGAGCGCGCCGGCGGCTTCGAAATCGTCAGTATGAATAATTCCGTTCTCGATCTTGAGAGCGGCGGTCGCTTCGTGAGCGATACTGTATCCGCTGCCGGGGACAATGTGGTTCAGAATTCCTGAGAGCGGACCGAAAATTGGGATGGCGAAAACATTTCCGTTGGTTACCTCCACTTTTCCACGCCCGCGCATGGTGCGCCAATTAGTGCCGAGTCCGCTGAAATCATACGTACCGCTCAACACACCCTGCGCGGTCTTGTAGTTGTAGTACAAATCGGTCAGCAGCGGAAAATTGATTCCGCTAAGCGCGAGACTTGCCCGGTAACGGGGATCGTTTCGCGCAAGCGAGATATCAGCGTTTCCTCGCAATGTTCCCGCAAGGAGAGCGCCTCGAACGTCGGTGATTTGCAACCGATCCAGGGTGAATAGCAATCGGGCCGAGATGTGATCGAAGGAAACCGTCTTCCCAAGAAAAACGTAGTCCATTCCGTTGGCGCCATCCGCATTTATCTCGAGACGTGTGTTCTTGCCGCCGCGAAATTGGTAAACGCCATTTGCGGTGATGTTCGGCGGCCGGCGAAACTTGTACGGCGCCACTGTTTTCGAAATCTTTGGGTCGATCCAGAAAACTGCCTCGGCCGGATTCAATGAGCTTCGGATGTTCGAAACACGGACTTCGTGTTTTTTAAAGTCGTACGTGAAACTGCCCGATCCGACGCCTTCATCGCGTGAGACGTGAATGTCCTCGCAGGTGAGCGCGCCATCGGCGAAACGAATTCTGGTATTGGCGCTGTTCATCCATGTGCCGCGGAAGCGGGTCCGCCCAAAAACGACGGTTCCATCGCCTTGCCAACTACCCGGACTGCGATCCTTGCCTCGAATTGCCAGGCGGATTGCAGGCGAACGCTGCCATTCCCAGTCACGGAGAAATTCATTCAGCTCCCGCGGCCCGACTGAGCGGAACGCGTCTGGAGATATGGTGCTCTCGATATTCAGCCGAAAATCGTCTGGCGCCTCGAAAAGATCAGCTCTCAGTTGCCCCGTTTGATGCCGCACACGCAGATCTCGAACGAATGTCCGCTCGCCATCCCATGAGAAATCGGCAGCGAGATCGGAGAACGGAACCGTCTTGTAGCTGAACTGCCCAAAAGCAGCGTGCCCGACGACACTGGGCCGAAACCGATTCGGCCCGAAAGTCAGCGAGCCAGAAATTTCGACCAGCGGCGGCGAGTGAAACTCGATGCCGGCAAGCGGTTCGCCTAGCCCGAAGGCATCGAGAAAGGCTTTCAAATCCACACTGCTGCGCACTTGGACATTGGCGCGGTTGGTTTCGCTGTTCCAATCAGCGCGGGCGGCAAAATTGCCCTTGGAATCCCCCCACTCACAATGTGCGATGTTCAAGTGCTGGTCATTCCATTCGGCAGCAGCGGATAAGTCTCTCATTTCGTAGCGGCCGCGTTGCAATCGGTCGCCGCGCAGCGTCGCCTCTACGTGCGCTTTTTCGATTTCTGCCACGTCGCCGCTAAACTTTAGTTGCAGCGACGGAAGCGCGCCCGGGAATGTAAACTTTTTCAATTCGTTCAATACCCGCTGCGCAATCGATAGCCGTCTTTGCCATTCATCGGGAGAAATGGATGGCGACGGCTGGTAATTCTCACGCTTGATCAATTGCCCGGTCGCAGAAATCCGGATGCCACAGAAGATTCCCTCCGCTTGACTGACGTAAATTTGTTCCGGCGGAAAATAAACGTGCGCACGGAAGTTGGTGAGTTGCGCTTTATCAGCCTTCCCTTCTGCCGTCTTGAGAGGAAGCGTGATTTGCGCATCGCGCACATCCAAAGCGTTGAGAAATGGCTGGCGATGGATCAGGGCAGCGTAATTGATATCGAGTGAGACCTCGCTAATCAGGGCAAGCGTGTTCTCACGATTTTTGTAATCGAAAATCCTTACATTTCTTGCAACCAAGCCACGAAACGGATCCAGCGTCAGACGCCCTATGTAGGCTTCGACGCCGCGTTTGTGTAATTCCTCCACCACGCGATAGCGCCATTCACGCCCGAAGCCCCGTCGCGCCAGATAATAGCCGCCGCCAATCGCGGCAAAGAATGCCGCGAGAATCGCCAGGCGAATAACGCTGACGGCGATTCGGCGCCCCCATGTCTGTCGTCGATATTTTGTGGAACGCCGAACCTTCGGTGGTTCAAGGAGGGGTGGCATCTAGTACTCGACGGTTACAACGTTACAAGTGTTACAAAAGTTACAATCTTAATCGTTTCACTGCTTGTGCTGATGTAACTATGTAAAGATGTAACTTTCTTAACCATGTCGATCTCCGATTTACCTGCTTTAAATGCGTCACTAAATCTGGTCAGCACCATCTTCATTTCGATGGGCTGGTACTTCATCCGAAATGGCGCATGGCGGCGCCATATGGTGTGCATGATTATCGCCGTCATCTCGTCGACCTGTTTCCTGGTTGGCTACATCGTTTACCACGCGCACGTCGGCGAAAAATCTTCTGGCTACACAGGTTGGATCGCCGCCGTTTACTTCCCAATGTTGGCCTCGCACGTTCTGCTTGCCTTT
>DATARG010000272.1:0-5403 GCA_036264275.1 Candidatus Udaeobacter sp.
CGACGGAGGTTTTCCCCGACATGGTGCGACAACCCAAAGTGCGCGCTCAGGCACCGCTCGATTTTTTTGCTGATGGACGCGGTCCGCGTTTACCAGTAGCTGGCACCGTCCCCATCGGCTACGAGATGCCGAAGCCAAAAATTGAGGGCTCGCTGCCCGGCATCGCAGGAGGAGACGCGCCTGAGGAAGCGCACATGCGGATCGCCTTCAGCGCCGGCACCGACTACTTCAACACTGGCAAAATGGGCGACCAATGGGGAACGGGCATTCCATTGCCAGTAACCAGCGAACTAATGGAGCGCGGACAACAGCGATTCAACATCACGTGCGCGATGTGCCACGGCGCCGCAGCTGCGGGCAATGGGATCACCAAACAATACGGGCTTGCGACGGTGATTTCGCTTCAGGACGATCGCCTTCGCAAAATGTCTGACGGCGAGATTTTCAACACTATCACAAACGGAAAAAATACGATGATGCCTTACGGACCGAACATCGTCGTCGCGGATCGCTGGGCTATTATTGCCTACCTGCGCGCGTTGCAACGCAGCCAGCACGCAACGATTGCCGATGTTCCCGAAGATCGCCGCGCGGAAATGGACAAACCGGCGTCACCGCCGCCGGCTGCAGCGACTCCTGCAAAATGAGCGAGCGTTTACACACACCACCGATGCCGGAAGGCGAATATTTCGACGGCCGTCGATTTACAGGCCTTTCAACTCTCCTCGGTCTGATCGCCATTGTGAGCCTGGTGCTTTGTGTCATTGGCGCGTTGGTGAATCCGCATCAATTCAGTTACTCCTGGTTGTTCGCCTTTGCGTTTTTCTTTACGCTCTGCGCCGGCTGCTTCTTCTGGACGATTGTTCACCACGCCACCGATGCCGATTGGTCCGTGGTTGTGCGGCGTCAATTGGAAAATATCGCTGTCTTGTTAGGCGTGCTGGCAGTCCTGTTTATCCCGATTCTGCTGCTGCGCCGCCATCTTTACTCCTGGATGGACATTCCGCCTGGGCACGAGGCGAACCTGGATTCCAAGCGTGCGTATCTCAACGTCAACTGGTTTCTCATTCGAACGATTATCTTTTTTTGTTTTTGGATCATCGCGTCACAATTGCTTCGGAGGTTTTCCGCGCGACAGGACAAAGACGGAAATCCGTTGTTCACGATTTGGATGCGCCGGGTGTCCTTCATCAGCCTGCCGCTGTTTGCTCTTTGTCTCACGTTTGGCGCATTCGATTGGATGATGAGCCTCAACTTTCGCTGGTATTCAACGATGTTCGGCGTGTACATCTTTGCGGGAACAGCAGGCAGCTCGATGGCGTTGCTCGTGATAGTGATCACCGCTCTGCGGCAAGCGGGCTACCTGAAGGGGATCGTCACGCTCGAGCACTATCACATCATGGGGAAATGGATGCTCGCGTTCTGCGTTTTCTGGGCTTACATCGGTTTCGGTCAGTACATGCTCATCTGGTATGCAAACATTCCGGAGGAGACCCAATTTTTCCTGACGCGAAATACGCAATCGTGGTGGGCACTCAGCATGCTTCTGGTGATTGGTCGGTTCTTCGTGCCGTTCGGGATTCTGCTAATGCAGTCGATCAAGAAAAATCCGCACCAGCTTAGTATCCTCGCCGCCTGGATGCTCCTTATGCAAATGCTGGACATGTATCTAATTGTTTTACCTGCGTTACACGGAACAGGTGTGCACGTGAGCATCTGGGATTTGATTTGCCCGATCGCAATCGGTACTACGCTCAGTTTCGTTTATCTGCGAGTTGTGCCCAAGACTTCGCTGTTCCCTGTCCGGGATCCGCGCCTCATCGAATCTCTCACAACTGTAAATTGAAATGGCCGACACCCAATCAGCTCGCATCGTTGCCTACTCTCGCGCGCCATTCTCCACGTGGCTTGGTGTTGTATTTCTCTTTGTTTTGTTCGGTCTCATCGTGCTCGCCGTAATCGGGCCGTCGCCGCGCACAACTGATTACGAAGAAGCACGCGCAAAGAAGCGCATGGAAAGATTGAAGGCGTTGCACGAAGAAACGCAAAAGGACCTGACGACGTACGCGTGGGTCGATAAGAACAAAGGCGTTGCCCGCATCCCAATCGATCGCGCGATGGGAGTCACAGTGGCCGAGCTGGCGCAAAAAAAACCCGCGCCCGCCGGACCGATCGCTACACCACCAGCACAAACAGCGCCCGTTGGAGCGTCGCCGGCGCCAGCTGCTTCTCAGCGGCCAGGTGCGGCGCAGCTGGCTCCACCGAGTGCGGCTGCCGGAACTCCCGCCGGACAAGGCGCCGTGTCGACTTCGCCAGCAACTCAACAATCACCGCCGGCACCTGCTTCTCCGGCACCAGCTACTACGCCATGAACACTCAGTACTTTAGCCGCCTAAGCTGAATGAACGCTACTGGAATTCCACTGAAAAACCCGGAGGTCTCCGTTGCTGCCGGCGATACTGAGCAGTTAGAGCGTGCGTACATCGACGCATCTACTCGCGTGCCAGTGCTGATGTTTTATACCTCGGCGATCGCGTGGCTGATCGTGGGTACCGTTTTGGCGATGGCCGTCTCCTTCAAGTTACACTCACCCGATCTGTTTAGCGGCATCAGTTTTCTGACATGGGGACGACTGCGTCCGGCCCACATGAACGTGATGGTTTACGGTTGGGCGTCGATGGCCGGGATGGGCACGGCGGTTTGGTTGATGGCACGATTGTGTCGAACGACGCTGCGATTTCCACTGTTAATCGCCGCAGGCGCTGCATTCTGGAATTTTGGCGTGCTGATAGGAGTGGGCGCAATTTTGCTCGGCGATAGTACCGGCTTTCAATGGCTCGAGTTTCCGCGTTACGCAGCCATTATTCTGTTTGTCGCGTACACACTGATGGCTTCTTGGGCAGTGCTCATGTTTCGCCATCGGCGCGGCGACCAAATTTATATCACGCAATGGTATTTGCTCGGCGCGTTCCTCTGGTTCCCGTGGCTTTATGCTGCGGGACAGTTGATGCTTTTTGTTGTTCCCGTCCAGGGAGTCTTGCAATCCGCGGTGACCTGGTGGTACGCCAACAACCTGCTGTTTCTCTGGTTCGGTGCGATAGCTCTCGGCACAACGTATTACATGATTCCGAAGGTGATCGGTCGTCCGGTGTACAGTTATCACCTGGCGACAATCGGCTTTTGGACGTACGCGCTTTTCTCGAGCTGGACCGGAATGACGCGATTGGTGGACGGTCCATTTCCGGCGTGGATGATCACCGCGAGCATTGCCGCGACAATTTTGACGATGATTCCTGTCGCCACGGTGGGGTTAAATCATCATCTTACCATGCAGGGATATTTCCCGCTGCTGCGCTATAGCCCGACCCTGCGATTCACCGTATTCGGCGCCATGTCTTACACGGTCTTTAGTGTTTTAGGCGTGTTGATCTCACTCCGGTCGGTTGCGAGCTACGTGGATTTCACCGAGGTAAGCATCGCCTATTCGCATCTTGGTTTATATGCGTTTTTTACGATGACGATTTTCGGTTCGATGTACTACATCGTTCCGCGACTGGTTGGTCGTGAATGGCGCTATGGCTCACTGATTAAATTGCACTTCTGGGCATCGGCCTACGGAATCGGATTGATGACACTCATGCTGCTTGCGGGAGGATTTCTGCAAGGCGCGAATTTGGAAAATCCTGCGCTGCCATTCAGCGAAAGTATTGAAACCGTGTTGCCATATCTTCGCGGACGCAGCCTTGCCGGCATTTTAATGAGCGTAGCGCATTTTATTTTCGCATATCACTTCGGTCTGATGCTTTTGGGATTGGGCCGGACATCAACTGTCCCGACGTTTCTCAACCCAGTTGAAGCGGAGACATCCGGAGGCCATTGATGAAGGGACTAGCTCCTCTTTTCCTGGGAATCTTCGGCACGTTCGCGTTTTCGTGGATAGGGCTGACGGTAATACCCACGTGGCAAATCGGACATCTCAATCCTGAATCCGACGAAGAGGGGACCGACATTTATCCGCGACCGCAATCGGGAATGTACCAGCGGGGCGCGCACGTCTATGCAGCCAACGGCTGCGTCTATTGCCATAGCCAACAAGTCCGTGCCGACTACATCGCTGACGATATCGAACGCAAATGGGGAAATCGTCGCAGCGCGCCGCGCGATTACATTTTTGAGCAACCAGTATTCCTCGGAAAAATGCGAATGGGCCAGGATCTCGCAAATATTGGGGCGCGAGCACCCGCGGCCGAGGAATCTCCGGCGCCTGCGGGAGCAGCTAGTCCCGCAGCCCAGGCAGTCGGGGCTTTGCCGGCTGCTGCACAAGCAGTGTCACCTTCGTCGAACAGCTCGCCGGCAACAGCACCCGCTGCGTCGCCCGGTTCCTCGCCTGCCAGTGCGGCTTCGCCAAATGCATCAGCGACGCCAGGACAGCGCACCAACGTCGCTTCACCGTCCCCTGGACAAATGGCGAGCGCCACTCCCGGAGGAAGCAGCCCTGCAGCACCGAGCGCGCAGACTCCCGGCGCACCATGGCCGATCCAAACAGCCGGCCTGCCGCCGATGTATTCTGCGGCGTGGCATCACGTGCATCTTTACGCGCCGCGCAGCATCAATCCGGATTCAAACATGCCGTCGTACCGTTTCCTCTATGAAAAACGACGCATTACCGGAGAGCGTTCCGCAGAGGCGTTGCAACTTTCGGGTTCCGATGCGCCATCTGAAGGCTGGGAGGTTGTTCCCACGTACGATGCAAAATGCGTTGTGGCTTATTTGATGGGGCTTAATCAATCTCATCCGCTGAAAGACGTGAGATCAGTGGGAGGCGCGTCGCCAACTGGCGGATCACCCGCGGCAGCCGCGCAGTCTGCTTCACCACCGCCATCACCTGACAAGGCGAAATAGAACTCAATGAACGACGAACCGAAGACGCCGCTGCGAACAGGGCAGGGAATGGATTACGGCGAACAGGCCGACGTGCACCAGGTGCACGCGGCTGTGCAGCGCGAGAAACGCGAACCCCGCGTCGGCGCCGAGCCGCTTTCAATTTGGCTAATCGCCATTTACGGATTGGCGATTTTCTTTGGCGGCGCGTACCTAGGTCGTTACTCGGGAAATTTCATGAACGGCGGACTTGATCCGATGGGTTCGCCGCCGGCGCCAAAGAAGGCTATCGCGGGCGGCCCGGGTGGCGAGCAGACCGCCGAACTGTCACCACGCGACCGTGGCAAAAAAGTTTTTTCGGCAAATTGTCAGACCTGTCATCAGGCGAACGGTCTTGGAGTTGCCGGGCAATATCCACCGCTTGCAGGTTCCGAATTTACGAATGGCGGTTCGCGGCGGATGGGAATGATCGTCCTGAAAGGTTTACAAGGCCCGGTCACGGTTAAGGGTCAACAATACGGC
>DATARG010000292.1:0-12354 GCA_036264275.1 Candidatus Udaeobacter sp.
TGCTTTAGAATCTGCACGCTCTCGCGGATCTCCAATGCCCGCATCATCAGGCGATCGTACGTGTCGCCGTGTTCTCCAAGCGGGATCCGGAATTTAAAACGCGGATAAAATCCGTAGCCATCCACTTTGCGAATGTCGTAATTCACACCGCATGCGCGCAACATTGGACCTGTGATGCCTGCATTGATCGCCAGTTCGGCCGAAAGTTTCCCGACATTTTGGGTGCGGCCGATAACGATCTCGTTGCCGAGAATGAGTTCCTCGAATTCGTCGAGAAATTTCGGGAAGCGATCGACGATATCTTTCGCTCGAGCGAGCCATTCATCGCTTGCGTCCACGCGGCAGCCGCCAAAACGCATATAATCGCACATCATTCGCGAACCGGCTAAAGACTCGAACAGGTCGAGAATTTTTTCGCGCTCACGGAAGGCGTACATCAGTGGCGTACCCCACGCGCCCATGTCGCTGAGCAAAAAACCCAGCAGCGAGGCGTGATTCTGCAACCGCGTCAGCTCGGCAAGAATAACGCGCAGATATTCGGCACGTTCGGGAACCTCGATCCCGGCGAGTTTCTCAACGCTGAGCGCGTACGCCCAGTTGTTCGTCATCGAGCAGAAATAATCGAGTCGATCGGTGTAGGGCATGGAGCCGAGGTAACTGGTGTTCTCGCCGATTTTCTCGTGATTTCGATGCAGATAACCGAAGACCGGTTTGAGCTTACGAACGACCTCGCCGTCGAGCGCCACATTCATCCGAAACACGCCGTGCGTGGATGGATGTTGCGGTCCCATCGAGACTTCAAGGAGTTCGCCCCCGAGCCGCGAGCCCATGCTCAGCGGCGGTCGCTCCATTGCTTCGATTGTTTCAACGGCGGCGCTCATTTCAAATTGTCATCCCGAGTCGCGAAGACGACGAAGGATCTCTAGAAGTCTTTCGGAAGTCTTGCATTCGGAAATGGTCAGAGATGTTTCGCTTCGCTCAACATGACAAATCATGAGGGTTTTAATTCCTTTTCCGACGGCCGCGGCGTATAATGCCGCTTCGCCTTTTCCAGCACCTCATCGTGCGGCGTCGGCTCCCATTCATAATCGTCCGGCTCACGATAATCCTTGCGCATCGGATAATTTTCGAACTCGTCCCACATCAGGATCCGCCGTAGATCGGGATGACTGTCGAAGCGGATGCCGTAGAGATCGAAGATCTCACGCTCCTGAAATTCAGCACTGCGCCAGATCGGCGTCAGCGATGGCAAGTGGTCGCCGTCTGCGCGATCGCTTGTACGCATGCGAATGATTAACGGGCCGTGTTTATGGGTCATCGAGTAAAGGTGATAAACTGCCTCGAGATACGCGGGAATGTTTTCCTCAGTGGTCTCGACGATCTCTTTTTCCTGACCATCGATGAGCTTTCTTACCTTCGTCGTTTTCTTCACCACGCGATCGAGCCAATCGATGCCTGTGACATTGGAGCAAAAATCCAGACACAGGACGGGATCGACGCGCAAAAATCTCGCTATGGCAACTGCGTGCTCGTTATCGATTAGCATTGAGTGCTGCTGAGACGGGCTGCCGTTTTGCACAATTTCGACCTTCGCGCCCGGCACGGCGGCTTTGATCCGGGATTTGATTTCGTCGAGTGATTCCATCATCGATCTTCTGTCATCCCGAGCGAAGTCGAGGGACCCGCGATCTTAATGTAAACCTTGTCCAACGGGATTGCTCGACTCCGCTGCGCTCCGCTCGGTAGGACGATGTGGCAATCATCTCTCGACTGTCGGCGGCTGAAACACATCGCGATTCGCCGGCGGTTCCAGGTCGTGCTTGCCAAATCTCGGCACGGGGAACTCACTGGGTTGCTCTGGCTTAAGAAACTCGGCCTTATTTGCGCCGGTCAACTTTTGTTCGTCGATCTTGCGCTGTAGTTCCATGAATGCGTGAAGCAACGCTTCCGGGCGCGGAGGGCAACCGGGAATATAAACATCGACCGGAATATAACGGTCGATGCCTTTGAGCACGTTGTAACCTTCTTTGAATGGTCCACCTGAAATCGCGCACGCGCCCATAGCGATCACGTACTTCGGATCAGCCATCTGGTTGTAAAGCCGCACAATTTGCGGCGCCATTTTCTTTGTGACCGTTCCGGCGACGATCATCAAATCCGCCTGCCGCGGCGATGGCCGGAAGACTTCGCCGCCGAACCGCGCAATGTCGTAGCGCGACGCCGCGGTGGCGATCATTTCAATGGCGCAGCACGCTAACCCGAACTGCAGCGGCCAGATGGAGTTTTTGCGCCCCCAGTTGTACAGGTCCTGCATCGAAGTCACCCAGACTCCCTGTCTTTGCAGCTGGCTACGGAGTTCTTCGTCGATTTGGCTCATAAGTTCCAACAAGAAGGGACAACAGTGACAAAGGTTACATTGTTATTCACGCACCGTGAGCGCCAGCATCCGTTGTAACAGTGTAACTGTTTTAACCTTTTTAACCAGCAGCGTGCGCTAGCGCTGCCATTGCAGACATCCTTTGCCCCACGCCCACGCAAGCCCTTCAATGAGCAGCAGAAGAAAAACTAGAATAGCGATAAACGCCCCGAACGGTAAACCAGTGAATGCGACCGCAAACGGCACGAGAAACACAGCCTCAACGTCGAAGATCAAAAAGATTATGGCATAAAGGTAATACTGTGCGTGAAACTGAATTTGCGCGTCGCCGATCGATTCGACTCCACATTCGTAGGTCGAAGTCTTGTCCGGACCGGGCTTTGGCGGTTGGAAAAATCGCCGCCACAGCCACGCCAGCGCCAATGGAACCAGCGGAAACACGAGCGCTACGCCAATGAAAATGAGAATGAAGAAATACGGATGCGGATTCATTCAGTCTCCGGTTAAATTCGCTCGGAAGAGGTCACTGCCGAGCTTTTCGTATCAATGTGTCTTTGCCAAGGATGAAGACTGGAATGCCGTCGAGTCTTGCTGAGATCTTGCTGGCAAAGGCTTCATCGGCAGACATGCCATTGATCGTCGTCAGCAGATCTATTGCGACAGCTAATCTTATCTGTTGTCTGACTTTCGTCCGAACCAACGCCGCTTTTTCGGCTTCGATTCTTCGGCCGGCGGCGCAGTGGCTTCCTCTGATTTCGATGCAGGAGCTTCGGCCTTTGGCTCTTCTGACATGGGCTGCTCAGCTTCAGGCGGTGTCTGCTGCGGTTTCGTCTCTGGCTCTTGGCGTTTCGCCTTCTTTTCCTTCTTCGGTTTTTCCTCCGCAATGTGCTCTGCGTCCACCCACTCGATAAACGCCATACGCGCAGAATCGCTCTTCCTCGCGCCGAGCTTGACGATTCGCGTGTAACCGCCGTTCCGTTCGGAGGAACGTTGCGCGATGTCGTCGAATAATTTTTTGACGACGCTTTTCTGTCGTAAAACAGCCAGGGCCCTGCGCCGCGCGTGAATCGAGCCGTTTTTACCGAGCGTCACCATGCGTTCGGCAAGAGGACGAACCGCTTTGGCCTTAGCCAGAGTCGTTTTGATACGCTGATGTTGGATTAAAGTGCAAACCTGGTTGGCGAGTAACGCCCGGCGGTGGTCAGCGGTGCGCCCCAGCTTGATTGTCTTCTTTTGATGTCTCATACGCGGCGAAACGCGATCTTCTCACAGACGTTTACTGTTGGCCAGCAGCCGGTGCGGCCGCTGGAGCAGCGCCATCGGCGCTTACCGGTAAATCGATTAAACCCGGCTCGAACTTCATACCCAGGCTCAATCCAAGGTGTTGCAGCTTGTCCTTGATCTCGTTGAGCGATTTCTTGCCGAAGTTGCGGTATTTCAGCATTTCTGCCTCGGTCTTCTGGGCGAGCTGCCCGACGGTAGTGATGTTCGCGTTGTTCAAGCAATTAGCTGCACGCACGCTCAGCTCGATCTCGTTCACGCTCATGTTGAGCAGTTTCTTCAGCTTGATGTTTTCTTCGCTCACCCCGGCCGGCGTCTGATCGAATTCGATGACTTCCTCGTTGTAGTGGACGAACACATCGAGGTGATGCCGCAGAATCGCAGAAGCCTGGAGCAGCGCGTCATCCGGCGTCAGCCGTCCGTCGGTCCAGACCTCCAGAAGCAGTTTGTCATAATCGGTACGCTGCCCGACACGAGTGTTTTCCACCGCGTACTTCACGCGTGTGACCGGTGAAAAGATGGAATCGATGGGAATAAGACCAATCGGCTGATCGAGGCGCTTGTTTTCTTCCCCTGTGGCAAATCCGCGGCCGACGCGTACTTCGAGTTCCGCGTCAAATTTGTGTTTTCGATCCAAAGTGGCGATCAGCTGTTTCGGATTCAGCACTTCAAAACCCTGGATTGTCTGAATGTCACCGGCAGTGACCTCGCCTTCCTTGTTCACCGTGAGCGACAGCTTCTTTGGCTCGTGGTCCTGACCATCGAGCTTAAATTTTACTTTCTTGAGATTCAAAACGATGTCGGTCAGGTCTTCAACCACGCCGGGTAACGTGGCGAACTCGTGCTGCGCGCCGGCGATTTTCACCGCGGTAATGGCTGCGCCTTCGAGCGACGAAAGCAGAACGCGCCGGAGGGAGTTCCCAACGGTGTGACCGTACCCCGCCTCAAACGGCTCGGCGGTGAACTTTGCATAAGTATCTGTGGCCGTGCTCTCGTCCTTTGTGAGAGTTTTCGGCATTTCAAAACGACCGTAACGGATAGGCATAACTTAATTTTCGATTGTCGAATTTCGATTTTCGATTGGACGCTCAATTCGTTAACAAATCGGCAATCGCAAATCTAAAATCGAAAATTCCATTTGCCGGGTTCCCCCTGGCGAGCGCGATCTCACATCCAGCGATGGAGACCCAGGGACCAACGGCGTAATTTCAAAAACTCGCTGCGAGCCTCGAATAAAGACTAAAACCCGCGCTTTTGCAAGAAAGCGTTTGGCTTCCCGCTCGGTCACCATCGACCAGGCATATCTGACAGCCGTTTCCACGGCTTCATTGTAAATCTCTCGAGTTCAAAGCCGTTAAAACGGCTCATTCGAGCGACGCCGGCGTGTCACCTGCCTGAAAGCAGGTGTTAATGAAACTGGTTAGCTGTCGATTACGTCGTCCGGCAGTTCATTTGTGACTCTCACCGTCTGCGGAAAATGTTTCGCCAGTACGATACCTACTTCTTTGACCGCTTCTATCAACGCATCGCTGAACTTCTCGTTTTGAAAATGCGTACGCATTCTTTCCACAAGGCGTTGCCAGAATTCGTCGCCGCACTTTTCATGGATCGCGTTGTCGCCAACGACCGCAAGTTTATGAACGCGCGGTGCGACAAAAATGAGCACAGCGCTACGCTCACGCGTCTTGTGCATACCGAGCCGGTGGAACTTCTTCTGCGCTGCAACCAAGGGATCGCTCTTCAACTTCCCGCGCTGGATCATGACGCGAATCTCACCGGAACTTTTCGATTCGGCTTCCCGGATCGCTCGAATAATCCGATCGTGCTCGAGTTTGCTGAGGAATTCTTGCGTTCGCATTGATCACCAGCTCGATCCCGCGCCGCCTCCTCCGAAGCTTCCACCACCGCCGCCGAACCCGCTGAATCCTCCTCCTCCTCCGCCGCCGGAGGACCAGCCGCCACCGCTGGGAATAAAAATGGGCCCGCCTCCCCTCGATGAATAGCCGTAACCACCCATTTTTCGGGATAGCCGCGAAAGGATGATCAACACAATGATGAAGATGATGAACGGCAAAAGACCGGTAACTGCCCCACCGCCGTGGCGTTCCGCCACTGTTTTTCCTGATCCTTTGTACTCGCTCCAGATCGCTTTGCAGATCAGATCGATCCCTGTCGCCAATCCAGCCTCGTAATTGCCAGCCCGAAATAGCGGCTTGATGTGACGCTCAGTGATGTCAAATGCGGTGGCGTCCGGCAGCGCACCTTCCAAGCCGTAGCCGACTTGGATAAACATCTTGCGGTCCTGGGTGAACACAAAGAGAACCACACCGTTGCGTCGGTCTTTTTGCCCCACGCCCCATGCCTGTGCCACGCGCTGTGTATAATCAGCAACATCCGAGTCGCTTTGCATTTTTGGAAAAATCGCGACAACGACCTGGTCGGAACTATCACGCTCGAATTGAGCTAGCTGCTCGTTAAAGCGGTAAGCCGCTTCTTTCGAAACTACGCCGGCGTAGTCGTTAAAATAACGATCCGGCTTCGGCGGAATTACTTCCGCTGCATTCGCTTGAATCGCGAATAAAAATACGAGCGCGACCAGAAGAATCGCGTTCTCCGAACGCGATGACATTAAGCGGCTTCGCCGCGATTGGTTTGGAAGCGGCTTCGGAGAAGCCGATCCACCAAGGATCAAGTTCACATTATGGCGAAGTCGCCGGAGCGGGCGTCCCGAAATTGAACTGCACGGGCGGCGGTTTTTCGGCGCCTGGTTGCGCAGCGAAGAACGGTTTCGGCGGAAAACCGAGCATGCCCGCGATCAAATTCGTCGGGAAACTGCGCACCGCCACGTTATAATCCTGCACCGTTTGGTTGAAGTTGCCGCGCTCCACGGAAATTCGGTTTTCAGTTCCCTCCAATTGCGCCTGCAAGCTCAGGAAATTTTGATTCGCCTTTAGCTCCGGATAGCGCTCCACGACTACCAGCAGGCGCGAAAGCGCATTGCTCAATTGTCCCTGCGCAGCTTGAAATTGCTCCAGTTGCGCCGCGTCGGTGGGCGCTTTGTTCGGATCGAGCTGCGTTTGAACGCGGCCGACACTCGCGCGCGCATTCGTGACTTCCACGAGAGTCGACTTCTCGAAATTAGCCGCGCCTGAAACTGTGTTTACAAGATTCGGGATCAAATCTGCGCGCCGCTGATACACATTTTGCACCTGCGCCCAACTTTGATCGACCGCCTGTTGCAAGCGGACGAGACGATTATAACTGCCGCCAATTGCAAGAGCCGCAACCACAACGACAACGAGCAGAATGGCGACAAAGACGACGCAACCGAGTGCAAATTTGTTCATAAGATAAATGGATAAACGTCAACGATTATTTTTCCAAGACTGGAGTGATCTGTAAAGCGACGACTTTCCATTCTCCAGCCTCTTTCACAAACGTGTCGGTCCAAACGAATTGTCCGCCGAGTAAATCTTGCTTTCCCTCATGCGCTTTGATGCTGCCTTCGCCAACAACGATTCCCGTATCGCAATATAGGCGCACTTGTAGATTTTGAATCTTGAATTCGGAGAAAAGGATGTCGGTCATGCTTTGAAGATCGCCTCGCTTTTTCACGATCCTGCCATCCGGCCAGACGATTGTACAATCTTCCGCCTCAAGTCGCCGCGTGTATGTACTGTCGCCTTTGACACGCGCTTCGGCCCATTCGTGCTGAATCTTCATGAGCGCCTGCTTCTCCTGTGAATGATCCCCCATGATACTTGACCGTTTGCCAGACCAACGAGCAAGTCAATCCCTCCTGTTCATTCCATTCGTCCGAGCACCAGCCGCAGAAATTGTGCGTCTGAAAAGTTTCCGCCCGATCCTTGCCGGACGATAACCGCTTTCAACGACGGAATAATAAATAGCCTCTGGTAATGTGAGCCGAGCGCCACAACCATGTCAGGCGGCGCATCCTTGCAGATGCAAGCGCCGGACCAGTGCGCGTTTTCCCACGGCAAATCGAGCATTCGTTCCATATCGCCATCGCGTCCGTTTGGTGCCTGCTGGTTCAACCAGAAGGTGAGTCCGTATCCCGGATTCACCTGCGACCCAACAAACGCTTCTCGCAACACAGTCGACGAGATAATTTGGCGGCCATGATAGTTGCCGTTCCTAATGATAAGTTCCCCCAGGCGCGCCCATTCACGCGCTGTTAATTCGAAGCCGGTCGCAGGCAGCGGATTGCCACGCGCGTCCCTTTTGTATTTGAGATCATGCAGCCCAAGCCGATTCGCCACGCGCGCTTCGAAGTAGTTGATTACGCTGCGCCCTCCCAATTTCCGGCGAAGCAGTTCGCAGAAAATCTGAAGGTGACTTGGGCCGTAGATAAAAGCCGAACCGGGTTGAGCCACGCTCGGCAAAGCAATCGCCATCGCGTTTCGGTCGCGAATGGAAGGCCGCTGAAGACCAGACGCGCCTTCGATCCCGTCGGTTTGGCTAAGCAGTTGCCGAATTGTGATCTGTGATTTCCGCGGATCGTTCTTCCACTCGGTGATCGTATCCGAGACCGAATCGTCGAGTCTAAACAGGCCCTCTTGCGCAGCAACGAGCGCTACAATTCCCCAAAAACTTTTCGTCCCACTAAAAATCGGCCATCGTCTGTTCGCAGAGCCACCGTTTGCGTAATGCTCAAAAACTGTCCGGCCATTTTGCATCACTAAAATCGCGCTGCCGCGCCTGCTCTCGGAATATTTTGCAGCCCGCGCGCAATCCGATGTTTTAATTTCGGCGAAGGCAGCCTGACATGTTGCAAACGTAACGAGCAGGAATCCGCTGTAGCCGCTTCGCTGTGCGAAGCGTGACCATGATCGACACCTCATTGCAGGTTACGTCGCCCACAAAGCGACGGCTACAGATTCGTTGTATCCAGGGGCGATGACGCGGGCCTTTCATCATCATCCCGACTTTTCGAAACTACAGGTTGCTCGACCGCCAAATGACGTCTGCGCAACTCTTCCGCGTTCGGCAATTCGTCGAGATTACGCAGACCGAAGTGATCGAGGAAAAATTGTGTCGTTTCGTAAAGGAGCGGGCGCCCCGGGATTTCCGCGCGTCCGGCGATTTTCACCAAGCCGCGCTCCATCAACGTCTGAAGCACGCCATCGATGTTCACGCCACGTACCGCTTCTACGTCCGCACGGGTTATCGGCTGGCGATACGCAATGATTGCCAATGTTTCCAGCGCAGGCGCACTCAGGCGAGCGGGCTTCACCGCTGGAAAAAGCTGTCGAACCCATTTCGCAAAGCCAGGATCGGTAACCAGTTGCCAGCCTTCTGCTTTTTCGACCAGTTGAAATGCGCGACTCTGTTGAATGCACTCCACCCTTAGTTCTTCAAGTGCGGCGGCAACTTCCGCGTTTTTTACCCGTTTAAACTCGTTAGGCGTGTCGCTCGCCAGATCTTCTTCTGCCCCTTTAATCGCCGTCGTGATTTCTTGGATCGAAAGCGGCTTTTGCGCGCTGAAGAGAAGCGCTTCGATAACTCGCGTAAGGGTCATACCGTTGTCATGCCGAAGTGAAGCGAAAGCGAAGTCGAGGGACCCATCGGTCTCTTCAAGCTCTTGAAACAAGGTTCTGCGACTGCGCTCGGAATGACGCCGTTCATTACACTCCGATCGCCGTTTGAATCGCATTTGCAATGCGGTCTGCTTGTTTGTCGATCATTTCAAACTCGCGTCCTTCGATGAGCAGACGAATTTTTGGCTCTGTGCCGGAATAACGCAGGACTACACGGCCCTTTCCGGACAACTCTTTCTCGGCCTCTGTGACCAGCTTCATCACAGAATCCAGTTCCGCCAACGGACGCTTTTCTTTCACCGCGAGATTGCGCTGCGCCTGCGGATATTTTTGCAAACACGCCTTGAGCTTGCTCAGAGGTTGTCCAGTCTTGTGCATGACCCGCAAAATTTGGAGCGCCGTGATAACTCCGTCGCCTGTTGTGGTGAAGTCACGGAAAATCACATGACCGCTCTGTTCGCCACCGAGATTCAGTTTTTGTCGCACCATTTCTTCGATGACGTAACGATCGCCGACTTTCGTCCGTACGACTTTACTGCCACGCGTCGCAAGCGCTTCATCCAGACCGAAGTTGCTCATGACCGTTGCGACGACAGTGTTTTGCTCGAGCCGGCCAGCTTCCAAAAGATCTAACGCTGCGATCGCAAGGATCTCATCACCATCGACAATCTCGCCGTCCTCGTCGCAAAGAAGAACGCGATCAGCATCGCCGTCGTGACTAATGCCAACATCCGCGCCACTGACCTGGACAACCCGCTGGATTTCCTCTGGATGCATGCTGCCGCAGCCGTCATTAATGTTAATGCCATTCGGCTCGTTATGCGCGACGGCAACCTCCGCGCCTAACTCACGCAAAATGCACGGCGTTGATTTGTAAGCGGCGCCGTTTGCGACATCCACGGCGACCCGCATTTCCTCAAGAGAAAATCCCTTCGGAAAACTTGCCTTGGCGAATTCCACGTAACGGCCCAGAGCGTCATCGATTCGTGTGGCGCGACCAATGTTGTTTGCGGTCGGCCGGATCGAATCGATCTCGCCAGTGAAAACCAGGTTTTCAATTCTTTCTTCGATCTGGTCGTCCAGCTTGTAACCGTCGTGTCGGAAAAATTTGATCCCGTTGTCCTGATAAGGGTTATGCGAGGCGGAAAGGACAATGCCGGCGTCAGCGCGCAACGATCGGGTGATGTACGCAACGCCCGGCGTAGGCAACGGTCCGATCACAAGAACATCCACACCAAGCGACGTGATTCCGGCCACGAGCGCGTTTTCCAACATGTAACCAGAAAGACGCGTGTCTTTTCCGAGCACGATTTTGGGTCGCGCGCCGTCAGGCGTTCTTCGCGGATTCATTTGCGCGAATACGTAAGCCGCAGCACGCCCAAGTTTCAGCGCCGTCTCCGCCGTCACCGGCTCCACGTTCGCGACTCCGCGCACGCCGTCCGTGCCAAAGATTTTCTTCTGCTCGGTCACGGCGTTATTGAAACGCTCTACGGTTCATTCGTAAACGCGAAATTTTGCACATGTGAATTACGAAGACAGGCGTGCGCCCGGCTGCCTTGCAGCTTGATCTTCGGCTGACTTTTTCCCCGAATTCATCTCGTTGATTTTTCGATGCAGCGTGCGGCGGCTGATGCCGAGTTTTTTCGCAGCTGCCGTAACGTTACCGTTCGTCGCGGCGAGTGCCTGAGCAATCAATCTTCTTTCCGTCTCATGCAGATCGAGCGGGCTTGCCTTTTCACCGAACGCCTCAGTGGGGGAAACGCCGCCGGGCAATGTTGCCCTTGCGGCCTGGCGCACAGCCATCGGCAGATCGCGCAACGTGATTTGTTTTCCCCTCGCCATCACCACGCCGTGCTCGATTGCGGTGCGCAGCTCGCGAATGTTCCCAGGCCAATCGTAGGAAAGCAGCGCGTCCATGGCGTCGGACGCGAGTTCGAGCAGCGGTTTCTGATTTTCCTTACAGAAATGTCGTAGAAAGCCGCGGACAAGAATTGGGATGTCTTCTTTCCGCTCACGCAACGGCGGCATCACGATGCGGACCACGTTGAGGCGAAAATAAAGATCGTCGCGGAATTTTCCTTCGCGCACCAGTTGTTCGAGATTTTTGTTCGTGGCAGCGATTAATCGCACGTCGGCGCGCAGCGTTTGATTGCCGCCAACGCGTTCGAACGCGCGTTCCTCGCTGATCACACGGAGCAATTTGACCTGCGTGTTCGGATCGATCTCTGCGATTTCGTCCAGGAAAATTGTGCCGCCGTTGGCCTGCTCGAACCGGCCGATCCGCCGTTCGTGCGCTCCGGTGAACGCCCCTTTCTCGTGGCCGAACAACTCGCTCTCGAGAAGTTGCGGCGAAAGCGCGGCGCAATGCACTACCACGAATTTCGCTTTGTTCCGCCGACTCAGATTGTGAACGGCGTGTGCCGCCAACTCTTTTCCTGTGCCGCTCTCGCCTTCGATCAATACATTCGCCGATGAAGGGGCGACTTGTTTGATCGTCTCGAGTACTTCATGTAATGCCGGTGAGTCGCCCCAGATGTTTTCGAGTCCGTAGCGTTCGTCCACCTGCTCGCGTAGCGCGCGATTTTCCCGCTCAAGATTGCGGTTTTGCACCGCGCGCGCGGTCAGCAATTCGACTTTGTCCAGATTCAGCGGCTTGGTAACAAAATCGTAGGCGCCGCGCTTCATCGCCTCGACTGCGACATCAACCGAGCCGTAAGCAGTCATCATAATGCAGATCGGCGGACGCGACATTTTCAGCGCGCGATCGATTAAGGTCATCCCATCTTCATTGCCGAGCCGAAGATCAGTCAGTAGCACGTCGACTTGCTCGCGCTCGAGTACGTCCATTGCACCGGCAATGTCGCCCGCAACGTAAACGTCATAATCGTTCTCGAGTAAACGCCGGAGCCCGTCGCGCGTATGCTTCTCGTCGTCGACGATCAGGACAGTCGGTTGTGAGGTCATATGGCTTCGCTGCGTCAAATCGTTACATCGTTACACCCTTAATACCACCCTGAAAGAAATATAGCCGCACAGGGGAAATGATGTATCATCGCGCGATGCTTTGCCGAGTTCTCCCCAGCTTCGGTTTGATCCTGTTCGTTTCCGGTTCGAACACATTTGCAGCTGACTTCTCCA
>DATARG010000297.1:0-2454 GCA_036264275.1 Candidatus Udaeobacter sp.
CAGTGGACCGAGACAAACGGAAGCGAATCTCACGCGGGGCCCTGGCATGGCTGCGAATGCTAGATAATCCCGACATTCTTTTCCGCTTCGATGTAGTGGAAGTAATCGTCGCAGAGAATTCGAAGCCCCGCGTTGAGTTAATTAAAAACGCTTTTCCGCTGTCGAAACCATACCTGTACTGATCCAGAAGCGTTTCGTCGGCGCTGGACAATGACGCCACCGTTGGCACAATCATAATTGTTCGTCATGACCGAACCCATCCTTATCGCGCAATCGAAGGAGCCGATTTTCTTGCTGCCCAAAATGGCGAACCGGCACGGCTTGATCGCAGGCGCCACTGGAACGGGAAAAACGGTTACCCTGCAAACGCTCGCGGAAAATTTTAGTGCCCGCGGTGTGGCGGTGTTTATGGCCGACGTCAAAGGCGATCTCGCCGGCTTGAGTCAGCCGGGCGCCAATAATCCCAAAGTGGTCGAGCGTGCCAAGGAGCTTAAGATCGACAATTTCACCGGTGAAGCCTGCCCGGTCATTTTCTGGGATGTGTTCGGCGAGCAGGGACATCCCGTTCGCGCGACGGTTTCGGAAATGGGCCCATTGCTGCTGGCACGATTACTGGATTTAAACGATACGCAGGCCGGGGTGCTCAACATGGTTTTCAAAATCGCGGACGATCAGGGCATGCTCCTTCTCGACCTCAAGGATCTGCGCGCGATGTTGCAGTTCGTCGCCGACAACGCCGATCAATTTAAGACGCAGTATGGAAATATCTCCACTGCCAGCGCAGGAACGATCCAGCGCAACCTGCTCGCGTTGGAATCGCAGGGAGCAGACAAATTTTTCGGTGAGCCTGCGCTTAATCTTGAAGATCTGATCCAAACGCAAAATGGGCGCGGCGTCGTCAACATTCTCGCTGCTGACAAGCTGATGCAAAAGGCGCCGAAAGTTTACGCGACGTTTCTACTCTGGATGCTGTCGGAGTTGTTTGAAAATCTTCCTGAAATTGGGGATCCAGAAAAACCGAAGCTCGTTTTCTTTTTTGATGAAGCGCATCTGCTGTTCACCGATATCGAGCCGCCAGTTGAACAGAAAATTGAGCAGATGGTGCGGCTAATTCGTTCCAAAGGCGTCGGTGTTTACTTCGTCAGCCAAAATCCTCTGGATATTCCAGAGGTTGTTCTGGGGCAGCTCGTCAATCGAGTGCAACACGCTTTACGCGCCTTTACTCCGCGCGATCAGAAGGCAGTGAAAGCCGCCGCCGAGACATTTCGACAAAACCCCAAACTAAACACTGAAACGGTGCTCACCGAGCTCGGTGTCGGTGAAGCGCTTGTATCCATGCTCGATGAGAATGGCAGCCCCGAGATTGTCGAACGGGCAAAAATTATTCCGCCACGCAGTCAAGTCGGGGCAATCACAACGGATCAGCGGAAGCAAATCATCAACTCATCGGTGCTCGCGGGTCACTACGAAAAGGCGATTGATCGCGAGTCAGCTTACGAAAAATTGCAGGCGCGGGCAGGGGAGAAAACCCAAAGCGCTGGCGCACCGCCGGTGACGGTGGGCGAGTCGACAACGGAACGACCGCAATCTTCGGTTCTTGCGGACGCATTAGGAACTGTGACTGCTGCGTTTCAGCCAACTATAGGGCCACGCGGCGGTGTTCACGATTCATTTGCTACTTCAATGGCCAAGAGCGCGATGCGCGCTGCGACCAGCCAGCTCGGCCGGCAAATCACTCGCGGCCTGCTTGGCGGAATCTTCGGCGGAAGCGGCCGACGGAGATAATTGTAACGGCGAGCTCAGCTCTGTTCACCGAATGTGATGTAGCCACGGCCCTGCGTGCCGTGATTCGACGTCGCACAGCGACGTGCTACAAAAAATCGCCGGACACGCCGAGCGCATCCGGCGATTTGAGTCGTTCTCAGCTTATGGCGTCGGCGCAGCCTTCGCTTCCTTATCTTTCTTGCCGCCCTTGCCCGCTTTCACTTCAACGTCTTTTGCCGTCATTGTGTAAGTGATGTGAACTTTATCGCCAACTTTCACATCGCCGTTGACCTTCGTGTTTGAATCACGGTCGAGTTCCCACCGATCCTTCCCCTTCTGCACCACGATCATAGAATCATTCACTTCCAGGACCGGACCTGTGACATCATACGTTTTGGCTCCGGCGAAAGCCACGCTGCTAACAGCGAGGCTCGCGGCGGCCAATAAACTGAGTGCTAATTTTGTTTTCATGTGCGGATTAGACTCCACGCGATTGGTTGTATTCAAGCGCTTTTGGACTCGGAACGCAGGATTCACATGAATGGAAGCAGGAACGCAGGCAAAAATTCGTAGGGCGGCACCGCCCGCCGCGCCGAGGATCTTCGGTGCCGAAACCGCATCTTTCCCATGCGATGTTATAACGAGTAACGCCATTCAACGCTTGAACATTATCGCTTCGGCCATGCGCCG
>DATARG010000009.1:0-1809 GCA_036264275.1 Candidatus Udaeobacter sp.
TCCCGAATCAATTGGTGAAGTTTATGTGGTGCCGAATTTCATTAGCGAAGGGTATTTCACGCAGACGGTCGTTCCCCGCGAGCTTGAGTTGAAAGAGCGGATCACGAGACGATCCAATGGACAAATCTGGAGATATTGTGAGCCGGTTGGGAATCATCCACTGATGATGGAGTTGCTGCTCAAGCGTGCACACGACGTTGCACCTGATGCAGCCCCGGCGGAAACCAGCTTGCTGATTGTTGCTCACGGAACCGATTTGAATGAAAACAGCGCAGTCGCAGCGAAACGCGAAGCAGAAAAGATCCGGGCGCTCGGCAAATACGCGGCTGTGCTCAATGTTTACATGGAAGAACCGCCGCTCGTGTCTGACTGGCGCAAGTTAACCGAGAGTCCAAACGTGGTTGTAGTGCCATTTTTCATTTCTGATGGATTACACAGCTACGAAGACATTCCGCGATTGCTGGGAATTGCTGTAGCCGGGGATATTTTCCGCCGCAATCCCTACAGAATCGATGCCCGCGATTTATTCTACGCTCCATCCATCGGCACGGATGCCGGTTTTGCCGACATCGTCATCGACCGGGCGACCCGGGCCGCAAAAACTTGAAATCCTGCTAGCGCTCGGTTTCTTTTGCGCCAGATTGTTTTCCCTCGAATGAAGGAAACCACCTGCAAGAAGCTTCAGGAGATCGGCGCCTTTGCGCTGGCCGGCGGGTGCGCGCAAAAGCGAATGAAGCAACTGGTGGAGATGATTCGCTCCGCGCGCGATTATCGCTGGGTCGCAGTTTACAAGATCATCAAGAACGAATTCGTGATAATGGCCGAAACCGGCAACGAGCCACCGGCATATGCACGTTTCCCAATCACCCAGGGGCTATGCGGAGCGGCGCTGGAATCCGGCAAACCGATCATCGTAGGCGATGTGAGCAAGGATCTCCGCTATCTACCTGCATTCCATACAACTCATTCCGAGATTATTGTGCCAATGCGCAACGACCACCGGCACGTTCTCGGTATGCTCGATGCCGATAGCGAAAAATTGAATGCATTCGGGGATGAGGACCTTGCATTTCTCGAACGCGCGGCTGGGCTGATCGCCCACTGTTTGCATTAATCCGGCGCGCCAGGCGGCCGCGCCCTACCATGCAAAATCCTTTCGAGCGATGTCTCGAAGCTGTGCTGACTCTGCCGTTTTACCTGGGCCAACTTCTGGTGCGTAAGACGCCGAGCACCGGCGGTTTTGTCCTATCGCATCGCGACGACGAATTGCTGGAGCAGCCCCAGATATTTCGAGGCGAGCAAGACGCGATCGAAATCGCAAAATACGATGACGCGGGAAACTATCGCCCACTCAAAACCGCCCCGAACATGCGACATGGCTGGCGACTGTATCTCGCCACGATCGAAGAATTGAGACGTGCGCTCGATTACTTTTACCCGGGTCGACTCGCAGTATTCGCAGCGTGGAAGAGCGACAACCTACAAACGACCTCGTTGCGCGATACGCTGGAGCGGCAATCAGGCATGTATCGCGTCGCAGCCAGAATTTCCGATCAACAGATTAACGATGTCGTTGCGCATTTTTGCCGATCTGATGGCGGATGCCTCCGGACGATTCTGTGGACACGCGATCGGACCGGAGCAGTCGCCTCGACGAAGTTGCCGGAGCAGAAGTTCGATCCTGTATATGATCAAGTGATCGCATCTTGTAACCGTCGCCCTTCGGGCGACGCGCACGCTTCACACAGCGAAGCGGCTACAGTGCCGTTGCTTTGTCAGGAAGCGTGTCATCTTCTGGTCGCTCATTGC